>UQRG01000028.1 GCA_900543365.1 uncultured Eubacterium sp.
TGCTAAGGAATTTAGTGGTGATAAGGCACCGGCTTTTGTTAATGCTGTACTTTCTAAAATTGTTAAAAGCAAGGGTGTTGAATAATAATGAAAGTTTATACTGTTTCACAGATAAACAATTATATTAAAAGAATACTTGAAAATGATGTATTTCTTTCCGATGTGTATATTGAGGCAGAAGTTTCTAACTTTAAGGCTCATACTAGTGGACATCTTTATTTTACTTTAAAAGATAGCGGTGCTGCTATTAATGCTGTTATGTTTCGCAGCTATGCTGAAGGACTTAAGTTTATGCCTGAAAGTGGTATGAAAGTTGTAACGAGAGGTTATATTTCTCTTTATGAAAAAAACGGTCAATATCAGCTTTATGTAAATAGTATGGAGCCTGCTGGTATAGGTGCTCTATACCTTGCCTATGAGCAACTTAAGGCTAGACTTGAAAAGGCTGGAGTGTTTGACCAGAAATACAAAAAGCCTATTCCACAAATGCCTAAAACTGTAGCTGTGATTACATCACCTACAGGTGCAGCTGTTAGGGATATTATAAATGTAGCAGGTAGAAGAAATCCTAATGTTGAAATAGTCATTGTGCCTACTCTTGTTCAAGGTAAAAATGCCGGATTAGAGATAGTTAAGGCTATTGAAATGGTTAACAGATGGAACAAGGCAGACACTATTATATTAGGCAGAGGTGGTGGTTCAATAGAGGATTTGTGGGCTTTTAATGAGGAAATTGTTGCAAGAGCAATTTTTGACTCAGATATTCCTATTATATCTGCTGTAGGTCACGAAACAGATTTTACCATTGCAGATTTTATAGCTGATATGAGAGCTCCTACACCTTCGGCTGGTGCTGAAATTGCTGTACCAGAGGGAAATGCCATTAATGAAAAGGTAACTAGTGTTTATAAAAAAATAACAAAGAGTATTCAAGCTAAATATAGTGATAGTTTGAATAAATACAAGTATTGTGTAAATAATTATGGCTTTAAGAAATTTATTTGATAATGAAATATATGTATCTGAACTTTTTAATAAAATATATAATAATTTAAATAGTAGCATAAATAAAAATAAACTTATACTTAAAAATTGTCTTGATAATATTGAAAATAAATCACCTCTTAATATACTAAAAAGAGGGTATTCTCTTGCATATAATAGTAAGGGTGAATTGCTTAAATCTAGTGAAAATATAAATGTTAGTGAAGAAATATGTGTTAAACTTAATGAAGGAAGTATCGAGGCAAAAGTAACTAAGGTAGGTGAATAATTTTGGCTAAAAAGAAAACTTTTGAAGAAGCATTAACAAGACTTGAAGAAATAGCAGAATTAATGGAACAAGAAGAAACTGGTCTTGAAAATTCTGTTAAACTTTATAAGGAAGGTGTTACTTTATCTGTTTATTGTTCTGAAATATTAAACAGAGCAGAGCAACAGGTTATGGAGTTAAAGGAAAGTGCTGATGGTGTGTTTAGCAAAAAGACCTTTAATATAGGAGAAGAATAATGGACTATAAAAATAAATTAAATGAAAGAATAGAACTTATTAATAAAGCTCTTGAAAAATATCTTGTGCCGCATTATCCAGAAAGATTGTATGAGGCAATGAATTATAGTGTTTTTGCTGGTGGTAAAAGAATGAGACCTGTTCTTTTGATTTCAGCTTGTGAGGCTGTAGGTGGCAATATAGAAGATGCTATTCCTTTTGCTTGTGCTTTAGAAATGATTCACACTTATTCATTAATTCACGATGATTTGCCTGCTATGGATAATGATGATTTTAGACGAGGTAAGCCAACTTGTCACAAGGCTTTTGATGAGGCTTTGGCAATACTTGCTGGTGACGGTCTGCTTACTTATGCCTTTGAAGTAATGTTAGAGGCTGTTTGTAAAAATAATGACAGCAAGTATGCCAAGGCAACTAAGTTAATTGCTAATTATAGTGGTAGTCAGGGTATGCTTGTAGGTCAGGTTGTAGATGTTCAATCTGAAGGACATAAAATTGATAATAAGACTCTTATGTTTATTCACGATAATAAAACTGGTGGACTTATTAAGGCAGCCTTTATGGCTGGGGCAGATAATTATACAGTAAGTGATTTTGAAAAAATTGGTTACAATATGGGTATGGCTTTTCAGATTAAAGATGACATACTTGATGTTACAAGTACTTCTGAAATTCTTGGTAAGCCAATATTAAGTGATATTAAAAATAATAAACAAACTTATGTATCATTATATGGTCTTGACAATGCACAGCAGGATTATGAAACTCTTTCAACTGGTGCTGTTAAAATGATTGATAATATAGGAAATAAGGCTAATTTTCTTAGTTGGTATGCAAGTTCTTTAATTAATAGAGAAAAATAGGATTGATAAACTATGATATATATAAAACAATTATTAAATAATGATATTATTATTATATCGATTGCTTCTTGGGCTACTGCACAGATTATTAAAATGATACTTGATTTAATTACTTCAGGTAAGATTGATTGGGAACTTATGGTGGCATCTGGTGGTATGCCTAGTTCACACAGTTCATTTGTGTGTGCATTAGCAACTAGTGTAGGATTAAATACGGGCTTTGATTCTTCACTTTTCGCTGTTTGTTTTGTTTTGGCTGTAGTAGTTATGTATGATGCAGCAGGTGTCAGACGAGCTGCTGGCTCTCACGCTGCCATTATTAATAAAATAATGACTGGTTTAAATATTAAAGATGAAAAGCTAAAAGAACTTTTAGGTCATACACCTATACAGGTAGGTGCTGGTGCAATTTTAGGCGTAATTATTGCTTTTATAGGCAATATTTTGCTCAAGTAAAAGAGGGATTACAGTGTATTTAGAAAAAATTAATTCTCCGGAAGATGTAAAAAAATTAAGCATTGATAAGCTTGATATTCTTGCTCAAGAAATAAGAGAATTTTTAATTAACTCAATATCAAAAACAGGAGGGCATCTTGCATCAAATCTTGGTGTTGTTGATTTGACTATAGCAATGCATTACTGCTTTAGTTGTCCTAGAGATAAGTTTGTGTGGGATGTAGGTCATCAGTCTTATACTCACAAAATTTTAACAGGACGCAAGGATGAGTTTTCTACACTTAGAAAGCTAGACGGACTAAGTGGTTTTCCTAAAACTAATGAAAGCCGTTATGATGCCTTTAATACTGGTCATAGTTCCACTTCAATAGCTGCTGCTATAGGTCTTGCAAGGGCAAGAGATTTAATGGGACATTCATATAATGTTGTGTCTGTTATTGGTGATGGTGCTATGACTGGTGGCTTAGCTTATGAGGCTCTTAACAATGTAGGCAGAGCTCATACTAAATTAATTATTATTTTAAATGATAATCAAATGTCTATTTCTGAAAATGTTGGAGCAATGAGCAAGTATTTAAGTGAACTTATACTTAATCAGAAATATATGAATGCAAAGTCTGGTATTCATAAAAAACTTACAAATATGCCAATAGGTGGTAAACAGCTTTACAATCTTCTTTACAAAAGTAAGGGAACATTAAAAAATGCTATTATGCCTGAAAACAGTATGTTTGAGCATTTAGGCATAAAGTATGTTGGTCCTATTGATGGTCACGATATTAAGCGACTTGTTAATGTTTTAAACAAAGCTAAGAAAATAAATAAGCCTGTACTTATTCATATTATGACTAAAAAGGGCAAGGGTTATGAACCGGCTGAAATAATGCCTAGTGTTTATCACGGAGTAGGAAAATTTGACAGAAAAGTTGGTGTTGTCCCAAATTATAATAGTAAAGAAACATATTCTGATATTTTTGGCAGAAAAATGATTGAATTGGCTGCAAGCAATAAAAAAATATGTGCTATTACTGCAGCTATGCCTTCTGGTACTGGCTTAACTAAGTTTTCAAGAATGTATCCTAAGAGATTTTTTGATGTGGGCATAGCTGAGGAGTATGCAGTAACATTTGCAGCGGGCTTAGCAAAGGGTGGCTTTACGCCAATTTTTGCTGTATATTCAACATTTTTACAAAGAAGCTATGACCAAATTGTTCACGATGTATGTATTCAAAATCTTCATGTGGTTTTTGCTATTGATAGAGCTGGTATAGTAGGTGATGATGGTGAAACTCATCAGGGTGTATATGATATTTCGTTTTTATCTCATATACCTAATATTACTGTTATGGCACCTAAAAATAAAATTGAATTTGAAGATATGCTTGAATTTGCTATAAACAAAATGAATGGACCAGTTGCTATAAGATACCCTAGAGGACAAGCATCAGATGTAATGATTGGTGCAGAAAAGTCTATTGAAGTTGGTAAACCAGAATATATTTATAATGGTGAAAATATTGCACTTTTAAGTTATGGTGCAATGATGGACGAAGCTGTAGAAGTTTATAGTAACCTTGTTAATAAAGGGTATAATCCAACTTTAATAAATGCTAGATTTGCATCACCTATTGATGATGATTTAATAAAAGATATGGCTGAAAATTATAAGTATATTTTTACTATGGAAGATAATATTTATTCTGGCGGTTTTGGCTCAAATTTATCACAAAGATTGTGTGAATATGGTGTTAGAGGTAATGTTATTCATAATTTTGCTTTTCCTGATATGTATATTGAACACGGAAACAGAGGGTTGCTTTTTGAGCGTTATGGTATGACTGCTGAAAAGATGCTTAATGTAATTATGGAAAAAATTGGGGAAAATAACAATGGGTGATAAAAGACTTGATGTTTGTGTAAGGGAAAAAATGAATATTTCCAGACAAAAGGCACAGGAACTTATAGATAATAATAGTGTTACCGTAAATGGTAAAATTGTAAATAAGTCATCTTTTAAGGTAGATAAAAATGATATTGTAGAAGTTGGCGATACTGATAAAATACTTAAATATGTAGGTCGAGGTGGATATAAACTTGAAAGGGCAGTAAAAGTTTTTGACATTCATATTAAGGGAATATGTGTGGATATTGGTTCATCTACTGGTGGTTTTACTGATTGTATGTTGCAAAATGGTGCAGAAAAAGTATTTGCTGTTGATGTAGGCAGTAATCAGCTTGCAGATAAACTTAGAAGTGATACTAGAGTAATATCAATGGAAGATACTGATATAAGAAATGCTAATATTCCTTTAGCTGATTTTATTGGCTGTGATGTTTCGTTTATTTCTCTTACTAAAATATTTGGAAGTGTTTATAATATATTAAAAGGTACTGGTTCTGGTGTCTTTTTAATAAAACCTCAGTTTGAGGCAGGCAGAGAAAATATATCTAAAAATGGTATTGTAAAAAATCCTAAGGTTCATAAAAGGGTTATAAGTAACATTATAAGTAATGCACTAACAAATGGACTTTATGTTAAGGAACTTACATATTCACCAATACAAGGCGGTGATGGAAATATTGAGTACTTAATACATATTAATAAAGTCGATAATGTTTGTGTAAATCAGAATACTATTGACCAAGTTGTTGATACTGCTTTTAAACTCTTTAAAAAATAGGTGATTGTATGAAAAAAATAGGTTTTATAACAAATATAGATAAAGACCCTGACCTTATCCATACAAGAGAGCTAGCATTGTGGGCTATTGAAAAGGGCTGTCAAGTTCTTCTTAATTTATCGTTAAGCAAAAGATTAAATATAGGTGAACCTATGAATAGTACAGATGAAATTTATGAAAAGTCTGACTTTGTTGTTGTTCTCGGTGGTGATGGAACTATACTAAGAGTTGCTAGAAAGGCGGCTATTTATGGCACACCTATACTTGGTATAAACTTTGGTACACTAGGATATTTAGCTGATGTTGAAAGGTCCGATGGTAAAGTTGCTATTGAAAAGGTATTAAATGGTGATTATAAAATAGAAAAAAGAATGATGCTTGAGGCATATATTGAAAGAGGTTGTATAAGCCACGACACGCAATTAGCGTTAAATGAGGTTTGTGTGAGCAATTCTAATTTTTCTCGTATGATTAGCTTAAGTGTTGAAGTAAATGATGAATATATTAATACATTTAGGGCTGATGGTATAATTGTATCTACACCTACCGGCTCAACAGCTTACAATTTGTCTGCTGGTGGTCCTATTCTTAACACTAATACAGAGCTTATGACAATAACCCATATTTGTCCTCACGCTCTTTATGCTAGACCTATTGTTGTATCTGGCAATGATGTCATTAAAATTAGAGTAGCGGGAGATTATAGCAATACTCAAGTTACACTTGATGGTCAAAATGATGACAGAGTTAAAAGTGGTGATGCTGTTGTAATTCGCAAGTCAAAGTATCAGACAAGCATTATAAAGACAACTAACTTATCTTTCTTTGACATATTAAGACGAAAGATGGTTGATGTAAGTATATAATTAGTTGTAGTTGGGGTTATGTTATGAAAGTTAAAAGACAATCGAAAATATTAGAAATTATTAAAGACAATGAAATAGATAAACAAGAAACCTTAGCTGAAATACTTAACTTAGAGGGATTTAATGTAACTCAAGCTACAGTTTCAAGAGATATAAGAGAACTTAAACTTACAAAAGTTTCTGCTGGCAATGGTAAACAAAAGTATGTTGCTGTTTCTAATGATGAAAGTCAAGTAAGTGAAAGACTTAAGAGAGTATTTAGGGATGGTGTTATTAGTATTGATTATGCACAAAATATAATAGTTATTAAAACCCTTATTGGTATGGCTATGGCTGTTGCTGCAGCTTTAGATGCAATGGATAATACTGAAATAATAGGTACTATTGCAGGTGATGATACTGTTTTTTGTGTTGTCAAAAATGAAAGTAAGGCTGTTAAACTTATTGAAAAGCTTAAGGATAATATTAACAACCATTAATTTTAGGAGGAACTATGCTTGAAAAACTTTATGTAAATAATTTTGCATTAATAGATGAGCTTGAAGTCAACTTTTCTACTGGTTTAAATGTTTTAAGTGGTGAAACTGGTGCTGGTAAGTCAATTATAATAGGTTCTCTTAACTTTGTTCTTGGTGGTAAAGCAGATAAAGATATAATAAAAACTGGTTGTGATATGACAGAGGTGTCAGCTCTTATATATGTTGATGATGATGAAATAAAAACAGCTCTTAGTAATTGTGATGTTAATATTGATGATGATAATTATGTTCTTATCAAACGAACTTTTAATAGAAATGGCAAATCTTATTGTAAAATAAATGGAAAAAATGCAACTGTGTCTATGGTTAAGGAAATATCAGACTTTTTAGTTGATATACACGGTCAGCACGACCATCAATCTTTACTTAATACTAAAAGACATATTGTAATGCTTGATAGACTTTGTGGAAATAATCTTGAAGTTGAAATGAATAAACTTAAGGACCTTTATAATGAATATAGAATTATATCAAGAAAACTAAAGGAAATTGATATTAATGATAGTGATATTCAAGACAAAATTGAGCTATATAAGTATCAAATTAACGAAATTGAGTCAGCTAATTTAAAAATCAATGAGGATGAAATATTAAGTGAAAAAAGAAATTTACTTTTTAATAGTGTTAAGTTGCAGAAATATGGTGTAGATTGTCTTGATTGTCTTTATAGTGGAGATAGTTCGGCTATTGAAAATATAGGTATGGCTATTGATACTTTAAGTAGTCTGGTTGAAATTGATGATAGTCAGGAAAAAACTCTTGAATCTTTAAATGATGCTTATTCTATTATTGAAGATGTTATTAAGTCAATTAGAGATTATAATGATGCTATAGATTGTGACCCAGAGGAATTAAATAATGTAGAGGAAAGATTGCAAACTATTTATGACCTTAAGAAGAAATATGGTGATACTATTGAAAAAGTATTAACTTTCGGTGACAGAGTAAGTGAGAAGTTAAATATAATTGAAAATAGTGAAACATTGTGCTTAGAATATACAGATAAAAAGAAAAAACTTGAACAAAAAATAAGAAAAATTTGTTCAACTATATCTGACATTAGAAAAAGTAATGCTAAAAAAGTTGAAAAAAGAATAGTTGAAATTCTTAAGGATTTAAGTATGGAAAATGCTGATTTTAAAATAAATATTACCGAAAAAGAGGGCTTTGATGAGAGCGGGTTCGATAATGTTGAATTCTTGATTTCAGCCAACAGAGGCGAAAAGCTGAAGCCTTTAAGCAAAATTGCATCAGGTGGTGAAATGAGTCGAGTTATGCTTGCTCTTAAAAATGTTCTGGCTGATGTTGATAATATTGATACCTTTATTTTTGATGAAATTGACACTGGTATAAGTGGTAGAACGGCTCAGAAGGTGGCTGAAAAAATGATTAATGTTGCAAAGGGGCATCAAATATTGTGTATTACACACTTACCTCAGATAGCTGCAATGGCTGATAACAACTATTTAATAGTCAAAAGTAACGATAATGAAAGAACAACGACAAATATTATTGAATTATCTAGTGAAAAGGTGTATAATGAAATAGCTAGGCTTATAGGTGGTGCTGAAATAACTAAGGCTACCTTAGAGGCAGCAAAGGAAATGAAATTAATGGCTAATAAGCTAAAGGAGAGGTAAGATGAAAAGAAAAATAGCAATGCTTTTAGTAGGTTTAATGTGTGTATCGGCTACAGGATGTAGCTTTTCAAAAAGTGGTAATGAATTAGAAAAGATTAACTCTGCTGATATTTTTACTGAAATTAGTGAAGATTCTATAATTGAAGGTCAAACTGCTGCTGATGATTTTACAAAGGCATTAACTGCTGTTGAAAAGCTTGAAAATATTACTATTAATGTTACTAATGGTATTATAATGGGTAGCGAGGGTCAGGAAAATTATCAGAATAGCCTTAATGAGTCAGAAATTAAACTTGCTAAAGATGGAGATAAGAATGTTGGTAGTGTTGCTATTCACAATACATACAAGTCTGCTGGTGAAGCTACTAGTGGTGAAAGTAATGCTAAGGAACAGACTGAGGAAAATAGTATTACTGGTTACTATTCTGGTGATGCTTTATACTTTATAACTAATGATGGTGATAAGGTAAAGGAAGAAATGGGTTATAGTGACTTCCTTGGAGTTGTTTCAACATATAATTTAAGTATATATAGCGATTGTATTTCAAAGGCAGCTTGTGTTGCTGGTAAAAATAGTAAAACTTATTATATTTCTTATGACCCAACTAAGTTTGAAACTACAATGACTACTAATATGGAGGCATCTGGTCAGGTTCTTGCTGATGGTGAGGCAATGAAGATTAAGTATGCTAATATTGTAGCTGAAATTGATAATGATGGTAATTTATTAAACTATGGTTTTATTATTAATGCTGAATATGTAAATGATAATAATACAATTCCTTACGACTATTCTATAACTGCTGAATTTATTGACAAAGATAATACAAAGGTTGAAGCTGTAACTGATACAGATAGCTATATGACAGCTGAAGAGTATACTAAGAAAATGCAAGAGGCTGCTCAGGCTGCCAGTGAGTCAGCTACTACAGAGGCTGTAAGCCAAGCTGAAAATACTACTAAATAAAAAATAGAAAAAATGAAAAAAATTGTTGACAAAGTTATAAATATGTGATAATATATTTCTTGTGTTCAGTAATGGATACAAGAAATATGCGCGATTAGCTCAGTTGGTAGAGCAGCTGACTCTTAATCAGAAGGTCCGGGGTTCGAGCCCCCGATCGCGCACTTAAAGCTTTTTAATTAAATAGTATGCGCGATTAGCTCAGTTGGTAGAGCAGCTGACTCTTAATCAGAAGGTCCGGGGTTCGAGCCCCCGATCGCGCATTTTAAAGCAAGTTTAAAACTTGCTTTTTTTGTAATATTATTTACCAAAGTTTTATAAATTTTATGAAAAAATGCTTGCAATATTACATAATATGTGTTATAATTTCAACTGTTGTAAAAACACACACAAACTGATTTGGTAAGAAGGGTGGCACTTGCTAGTGTTTCTTGTCGTAGGTTTGTGGAGGAAAAACCAATTTTAAGGAGGACGAAATAATGGCTGTTATTTCAATGAAGCAATTATTAGAAGCTGGTGTACATTTTGGTCACCAGACAAGAAGATGGAACCCTAAGATGGCTGAGTATATCTTCGCTGAAAGAAATGGTATCTATATCATTGACCTTCAGAAGACTGTTAAGAAGGTAGAGGATGCTTACAATGCTGTTGCTGAAATCGTTAAGGATGGCGGTGAAGTACTTTTTGTTGGTACAAAGAAGCAGGCTCAGGATTCTATTAAGGAAGAAGCTCAGAGATGTGGTATGTACTATGTTAATGAGAGATGGTTAGGCGGTATGCTTACTAACTTTACTACTGTAAAGACTAGAATCGCTAGATTAAAAGAACTCGATGCTATGATTGAGGATGGTACAATGGATTTACTTCCTAAGAAGGAAGTTGCTAAGCTTATGCACGAAAAGGAAAAGCTTGACAAGAATATCGGTGGTATCAAGGAAATGACTAGAATCCCTGATTGTATGTTCATTGTTGACCCAAGAAAGGAAAAGATTGCTGTTCAGGAAGCTCACAACTTAAACATTCCTATCGTTGCAATCGTTGATACTAACTGTGACCCTGAGGAAGTTGATTATGTTATCCCAGGTAATGATGATGCTATCAGAGCTGTTAAATTAATCGCTGGTAGAATTGCTGATGCAGTTATTGAGTCTAAGCAGGGTGAGCAGGAAGTTGCTGAAACTGCTGAAGATGCAGAATAATTTAATATTTTAAAACTTACAGGCTTTAGCCACAAGGCTGAAGCCTTTTTTAAACAATAATTTTTTAATAACAGGAGGAAAATGAGATGGCTGTTACTGCTGCTATGATTAAAGAGTTAAGAGAATTAACTGGTGTTGGTATGAGTGCTTGTAAGAACGCACTTGTAGAAACTGATGGTAATATTGATGAGGCTATTGAATATTTAAGAAAGCAGGGTCTTGCTAATGCTGCTAAGAAAGCTGGTAGAATTGCTGCTGAAGGTTTAAGTTATGCTTACATTTCTGAAGACAATAGCGTTGGTGTTGTTGTTGAAGTAAACTCTGAAACAGACTTTGTTGCTAAGAATGATGTATTTAAGACTTTTGTTGACAATGTTGCTAAGCAGGTTGCTAAGTCAGATGCAAAGGCTGTTGATACTTTATTAGAAGAAAAGTGGATTGAGGATGAAACTAAGACTGTTAAGGAAATTTTAACTGAAAAGATTTCTGTTATCGGTGAGAACCTTAGTATCAGAAGATTTGAAAAGGTTGTTAATACAGGTGATGCTTACTTAGTATCTTATATCCACGCTGGTGGTAAGATTGCTGTTTTAGTTGAACTTGCTACTGCGTCTAAGGATGATGCACTTTTAGTTGCCGGCAAGAATGTTGCAATGCAGATTGCTTCTATGAACCCTAAGTTTGTTTCTACTGATGATGTTCCAGCTGAATTCATCGAGCACGAGAAATCTGTTCTTTTAGAGCAGGCTAAGAATGACCCTAAGAATGCTAATAAGCCAGAGAATATCCTTGAAAAGATGCTTACAGGTAGACTTAATAAGGAAATGAAAGAAGTTTGCTTATTAGAGCAGGAATATGTTTTAGGTGACAAGATTTCTGTTGGTCAGTATATGAAGGAAGTTTCTAAGGAAATTGGTGCTGATGTTACAGTTAAGAGCTTTGTAAGATTTGAAACTGGCGAAGGTATTGAAAAGAAAGAAGAAAATTTTGCTGAAGAAGTAGCTAAGGCTATGCAATAATAAGTATACTATTTGTATATTTGAGGAACTATATAAAAAATAGTTCCTCTTTTTTTATATAGTATAGTTTGTATAAATTTACAAAATTTGACACTATCTTATATTTTTGCTATAATTAAATTGTGAATATTGCTGTCTATTAATATAAAGGAATGGTAGATATGGATGTAGCAGATTTTTTATTAAGTTATAAAAATGAACAAAATATTGGTTATAAAAAGTTAGCAAAATTATCAGGAATAAACGAAAGGGCGTTACGAACTATTATAAAAAGAGAAGTTAAGCCAGCTGCTAAAACTTGTTATAAAATTGCTCAGTTAACGGATAAACCAGTAAGTGTTATTCTAAGTATAAATAATAATTGGAAAGATAAGTTAGATGAGTAAAAGGTGTTGGGAATACAACACCTTTTATTTATAAAAAGCTATTTTTTGAAGTGTATTGTCATCTGTAGGATTTAAGTTAGAGAGTCTTTTGTTTATGAGCATAATTGCCTTTTGAAGTCCATTCCACCCATATTCTTGTCTTATTTTTTCTCGCATATTATCAAGTTTTTTATATTTTTCAAGTTTGCTATATTTGTTCAAAAGAGATTCTTGTATAACAATTTTGTTTATAATATTACAACATCTTATGCTTAATGCTCGAACAGGTAAAGTTATTTCTTCATTTTTATATATTTCTAGAGCTTTTTTGAATATTATTTCTGCACTATTTGTTGCCACTGTAATAGGTATTTGTCGTTCTATTAATTCTAAATTGTTAAACTTTATGGCTAAACTTATTGTTTGACAATAAAGATTTTTATTCATAAGTCGTTTTGAAACGCTTTCGCTTAAAAGTATAAGTATAATTTTTATATCATCAATATTAGTTAAATCAAAGGGTGTTGTAGTACCATTACCTATACTTTTTATTTCTCTTTTATATTCAATAGAATTAACAGGTGTTGTATCTTTGCCTTGTGCATAAAGTTGTAACATAACCCCGTTTTTACCTAAATGTTGCTTTATAATGTATGGATTAGCTTTAGCTATATCTCCAATTGTAAATATATTTAATCTTCTTAAAGTTTTAGTAGTAGACTTACCGGCATATAATAGTTCGCTTATAGGTAAAGCCCATATTTTATTTTTAAAATCATCTTTGTTTATTACTGTAATTGCATCTGGCTTTTTCATATCAGAGCCTAATTTGGCAAAAATTTTGTTAAATGATATACCAATAGAAACAGTTATACCGATTTCTTCTTTTATCCTTTCTTTTATTTCTCTGGCAATGTGTAGGGCAGAGGGGAAAAGAGGAATACTGTTAGTTATATCAAGCCAACATTCGTCAATACCAAAAGGTTCAATAAGGTTGGTATAATCATAGTAAATACTTCTTACTTTTTTAGAAATTTCAATGTATTTGTCGAATCTAGGTTCAACAAATATTATATCAGGGCATTTTTGTTTTGCCTCGTTTACAGTATCACCAGTTTTAATACCTTTGCTTTTTGCAATAATGTTTTTAGCTAATACTACACCGTGTCTGTTTTGAGGGCTACCACACACAGCAATAGCCTTGTTTTTTAGTTCAGAGTTTTCCATACATTCAACAGAGGCATAAAAATTATTAAGGTCAGAATGAAGAATAATTCTGTCCATAAAATCACTCCAATCAAACAAATGTTTATTATATTTTAGCATAAATGTTCGATGAAGTCTAGTGGAAATTTTTTGTTACAATTATATATAGTTATCCATTATATATATGAGGTGATGTAAAATGAATAAATATGACAGCTTTTTTACGGAAATATGTGAAAAATACTATAAAGATGTATTTAAATATTTAGCTTTTACACTTAAAAATGAAGATAGAGCAAATGATGCAATTCAAGATACTTTTATAGTAATATATAAGAATATAAAGAAAGTATACAATCACGAAAATCCAGGGGGATTTATATTTAAAACGGCTCAAAATATTGCTAAAAATTATAAAAAAGAGCTTTATAAAAGGCTTATAAAGGAAATTAACATTGATGATAGTATTATTGAAATTAAAAATAGTAATTTAGATATTGAAAGAGCTATGGATTCTAAAATTAATGAATATGAATATATAACGGATATTATAGATAGTTTGAGCAATGAAGATAAAGAA
>UQRG01000029.1 GCA_900543365.1 uncultured Eubacterium sp.
AATCTTTATTTTTTTAATTATTATATTCATCATTAATACATAAGGAGAAAATATATGGATAATATAGATAAACAAATTATAGATATGCTACAGCAGAATGCCAGAATACCATTAAAAGCTATAGCAGAAAAGGTATTTTTATCTTCTCCCGCAGTGTCTACTAGAATAGAACATCTTGAAAAGCAAGGTATAATCAAAGGTTATACTGCCATAATTGATAGAGAACAGCTTGGTTACCATATTACAGCTTTTATTAACCTTGAAATGGAACCTATTCAAAAACAGGACTTTTATCCTTGGATAAGCGAAGTTTCTAATGTACTTGAATGTAACTGTGTCACTGGTGACTACAGTATGCTTTTAAAAGTTGCTTTTCCAAGTACAGTTGACCTTGATGTATTTATAGGTAAACTCCAACAATTTGGTAAAACAAGTACTCAAATTGTGTTCTCAACACCAGTTGAACACAGAGGTATTACAATAACTCAATAATAATAAAAGCACTCTTGATGTTATTATTCACCAAGAGTGCTTTATTTATTTCTTCTTTATTAACAATGTATTTCTGGCAAATGGCTTGCTAAAGTCTAAATCACTGCTATATTCATTTATTTTTTCACCTTCAATAAGAAACTGAACTCTATTAACATTGCCAAATTCAGTAAGGGAATTAACTATTGAATATATAACAATAGGCTCACTTATACTACTGTTTTTCTTAATAAAGTCACGAGAAAGATTTACATAACATATACCCTCCTCAGTTTTTATATCTCTTATTTTAGTACTGTTTGGAACAGTTTGTTGTAATTGGTCACCCTTACTATTGTCAGGACCATTAATAAGCTGTTCAACAATTTGATATTCCAAAGATAAACTCTGTTTAACTTCCATACCTCTTTGTTGGCAAACAAGTTTTTTACCACTTTGGTCGGCAAAATAAAGATATATAACCTGCCAATTAGTTTTTTCCGGACTTACTGTTGGATTATACATAACATTTTCACGATTAAATACTGCTTGCTTTTCATTGTTAGCATCCATAACAGCTTTGCCTTCTACACTAACACAAACATTATCTATAAAATCAATGTCTGTAAGAGTATAAACCAGAGAACCCATTGACAATATTTTTAAATAAGATGGCATCTCATTGTAACTGCCCACTAAATCAATATATGCTGTTCTATTTTTATAACTTTTATTTTTAACCTTAAATTCCTTTGGTAAAACAAGGCTTAAATTAGCATTTTTTGAACCTGCAAAGTATTCTTCTACAACAGTATTAAACATTAACTTTTGGTCACTAACAGAATTTATTGCCCTTTTTTCTATTTCCAAAATATTGGTGTCAGTGTTAATATAGTACATATTAAAAGTATCTGTTCCCTCTGCCATTTTAATATTTTTAGTGTAAACAAATATACCCCAAATAATACTAATTGCCAAAGCTACAAAAACTACATATTTGAAGTAACTAAAAAACTTTTTTTTCTCCATAAATTATACCTCTTTTCCTTCCAATGGCAACCTAACAATGAATGTAGCACCTTCATTTTCACCACTAATAATTTTTACAGAGCCATTATGGAGCATAATGACAGAATGTGTAATTGCTAGTCCAAGACCTGTTCCTCCAGTTTCCCTGTCACGAGTTTTATCAACTCTATAAAATCTCTCAAATACCTTGTTTTGTTCTTCCTCTGATATACCTATACCAGAATCTTGAACTGTAATAAAACAGTCTTTATTGTCTGCATCAAGTAAGACCTTAACAATTCCACCTTGTGGTGTATATTTAATACCATTGTCTACAAGATTTGATATAGCAAGGCTTAACTTAACCTCATCACCCTTTAACACAACATCTTTTGTAGCTTGGAAAGATAGGTCGATTTCTTTGTCTGTAGCAAGAGGTGATAATCGTCTGACAATATCCCTAAGCATTTTGTTAACGTCAATATCAGTAATGTTTAACTTAGACTCATTAGGGTCATTTCTGACTAAAGCCAAAAGGTCATTGACAATATCTGTCATTCTGTCAATTTCTGAACTTATATCCTGCAAAAACTCCTTATACATTTCAGCTGGAACATTTTCCTGAAGCAAAAGAGATTCACTTAAAACCTTAATAGAGCTTAATGGAGTTTTAAGTTCGTGGGATACATTAGATACAAATTCCTGTCTAGACTGGTCGACTTCCTCAAGTCTTTTTGTCATTGTATTAACAGCTTCACCTAGTTCAGTAAATTCGTTTTTGCCTTTTATTTCTATTCTCTGGTGTAGCTGCCCTGCTGAAATTTTCTTAATTGTAGCAAGAACATTTTTAAGGGGTCCAAATATGATTTGTGACATAAAAATAACAAGAGCAATAACTATAATAATTATAAAGAAAGTGACTATAATCCACTTTTGGGATATTTCACCAATAAGAGCAGTTACTTCAGAAAAAGAAGAAACTACAAGAACAGCACCTATTTTATTAGAATTAAAGTCCTCAATATAAGCAGAGGCATATATTGCCTCCTCGTCCTTTCTTAAGTTTGCCTCATCTCTGCCAGCTAAAGCCACCAAAATTTCTGGCACAATAAACATTCTACCTGTTACTATACCATTTGTATCTGCTACAGCATATCCATTTTTATCTACAACAATAATACGACAGTTTTCTTCAACACTTTTATCATCTAAATCCTGCCAAAATTGCTCTTGCTTTGACTTATCGTTAAGATAATCTGCTTTTTGAATATTGCCTGCAATTTTGTTTGCCTGATAAAGTACTTCTTTTTCGTTATTATCCTCAAAATATTCTTGCAAAGTTTTAGTAGTATTAAAAGAGAAAAAAAGTAACGGAATTATACCTATAATAAGGTATGTAATAAGCATCTGAAACTTAACGCTTCTCAAGTCAATACTTTTTATCCAATTTAAAATTTTACTGGAAATAATAACCAACTCCCCACTTTGTATGAATATACTGAGGGTCACTTGGGTTAGCCTCAATCTTTTCTCTTAATCTTCTTACATGAACATCAACAGAACGAGCATCTCCAGGATAACCATATCCCCATAATGTATTTAAAAGATTTTCTCTACTATAAACCTTACCTGGATTTTTAACAAAGAGTTCAAGCAAATCAAATTCCTTTGCTGTAAGATTTTTCTCCTTACCTGCAATGAAACATCGTCTACTTTCAAGGTCAATTTCCAAATCCTTTGCTTTTATTACATTGGACTTAGGTTCTTCCTTTACAACAGAACGAACACTTCTTCTTAAAATAGCCTTTATTCTTGCTTTAAGTTCCAGTATATTAAATGGCTTAGTAATATAATCATCAGCTCCATATTCAAGTCCCATAATTTTATCCATATCTTCGCCCTTTGCAGTTACCATTATAATAGGAACATTTGAAAACTCCCTAATCATTCTGCACACCTCAAGACCATCAATTTTAGGAAGCATTACATCAAGAAGTATAAGAGAATAGTTTTGAGTTTGAGCAAGCCTATAGGCTTCCTCACCGTCATAAGCAGCATCAACTTCCATATCCTCTTGTTCAAGACTAAATTTAATACCCTTAACAATTAATTTTTCATCATCAACAACCAATATTCTATGTGCCATAGTTAATCCTCCAATGTTATTCTATCCTAAATTTTATTAAATGACTTTTTACCAATACTCTTTACTTTATTTATATCCTTAACATTAGTAAATTTGCCATATTTTTCTATATTCAATAATTTTAATGCTTTTTATTAAATATTTAGCTATTTAAATACATAAAAAAACATTATTTAATAAATTTTAATTATTTAACCCTTGATTGCAAAACCATTTTATATTATAATGTAATAGTTTGATTTTACACCAAGGAGAACTATTATGCTTAATAAAACAACTCTTTATCATTTTATCACATTTTTGTTAATTTTTATAGTGTTTTTTTCTAATAATTCAATAGAAATTTTTGCTGAACCTAATTCACAAGTTATAAGTATTACAGAATCATCTTCTGAATCAACAACAGAAGCTCCTTCTGAAATTAAAAACTACGCCGATGCTAACAAAACTTTAGAATTAAACTCAAGAGCAGCAATATTAATGGACGCTAAAACAGGAACAATAATATACGAAAAAAATGCTCACGAAAAACACTATCCTGCAAGTATTACAAAAGTCCTTACAGGCTACATTGCTTGTAGCGAAGGTAAATTTGATGATACACTTACTGTTTCCCAAAGTGCTATTGACGGTATGGGTGTTGGTGGCAGTAGCATAGGTCTTGTACCTGGAGAAAAAATTAACTTTGAAGACGGTTTATATGGTGTTATGCTTGAATCCGCTAATGAAGTCTGTATGGCAATAGCTGAACATATGTCTGGTTCAAAAGATGCCTTTGTTAAAAAAATGAACGAGGTTGCTCAATCTATTGGTTGCAAGGAAAGTCATTTTGCCAATCCTCACGGTTTTCACGATGATAATCATTACACAACTTGTTATGATATGGCTCTTATTACTAAAAAAGCTATTACAAATGAGGACTTTAATCACATTTGGGGAACTGTATCTCACCAAATCCCTGCAACTAACTTAAATGTTTCAAGATACCTTAATCATAAGGACAAAATGATTAAACCATCTTCTGAATACTACTATCCCGATTTAGTTGGCGGCAAAACCGGATTTACTGACCAAGCCGGCAATACTTTAGTTAGCTTTGCTGAAAGAAACGGTGCTTCTCTTATAAGTGTGGTTATGAAAGCTGATGGTTATGATAATACATATAAAGATTCTATTGCTTTGCTTGATTATGGCTTTTCCGTGTATAATCCTGAACAAACAATATTTAATTCAAAAGAATATTCAACAACAGCTAATGTTGTGCAGGACTACAATGGTAAAACCTATACCTTAGGAACAGTTGCAATAAGTGGTTTTACCGATGTTAAAATGGCATTGCCTAAATTTATGGATTCATCAAATCTTACTATTAAAACTGTTATTGATAATAACCTTAAAGCTCCTGTTAAATTAAATGATATTGTTGGAAAAATAGAAATTTATTCCGGTGATACCCTTTTATCTACTATTGATGCTGTGGCTACAACAGATGCCCCTGCCATTTCTGACAAGGCATTAGCCAAGAGAGCATTAAAAGATAATTTAAGAAAATATGTAATGGTTCCTTTATGTATATTAATTGTGTTATTTGTATTAGCTCTTTTAATTGTCTTTATTAAATCAATAATAAGAACCATAACAGGAAAAGGTAAAAGAAAAAAGAAAAAAAGAAGAAAAAATCACAATAATAGACATAAAAAAAGACCAAGTTCAAATAAAAAACAAAAAAGTAGAAAAAGACCTACAGGGCAAAAAAAGTAAATACTAATAATCAGTAAAAAAGTAAGGTGAATTGCTATAGTCAATTTGCCTTATTTTTTTATTTATTTTAAGAAATAAATATTGATTTTGCAAGAATTTTATAGTATTATAGTATTAAGAAATAATATTAAATTACAAATGGAGGTCAATCCAATGGAAAAATTAAACAGACAACTTTTAACAAATGGCTTTAAGTTCAATGACGACTTAGCTATTGGCAGAAAAACTGCTGATAAACTTCCTGAAAAAATTATTCAATTTGGTGAAGGTAACTTCCTTCGTGCATTTGTTGATTATATGTTTGATGAAATCAATGCTCAGGGTTTATTTGAAGGTGGTATTACACTTGTTCAGCCTATTCCAGGTGGTGACTTTTTAAGAAATATTCTTAACGAGCAAGAGGGTCTTTATACTCTTATTGCCAGAGGTCGTGAAAATGGCGAAAAAGTTGCTGCTAAAAGACTTATTACTTGTGTAAACAGATGTATCAACCCTTATGTTGACTTTGAAACTTACAACAACTGTGCTAAGAATCCGGAACTTAGATTTGTTGTATCTAACACAACTGAAGCAGGTATTTCTTGGGAAGATGAAGATATGGTTGAAGGTAAACCTCAGGATTCTTTCCCTGCTAAGGTTACTAATTTCTTATACACAAGATTTAAAGAATTTAACGGTGATAAAAACAAGGGTCTTATTTTTATCCCTTGTGAACTTATTGATGACAACGGTAAGACTTTAAAGAAATATGTTTTAAAGCACGCTGAAAACTGGAAGCTTGGTGCTGAATTCATTGACTGGATTGAAACTGCTTGTGTATTTACAAGTACTCTTGTTGATAGAATTGTTACTGGTTATCCAAGAAACGAAGCTAAGGAATTATGTGAAGAATTTGGTTACGAAGATAACGCTATTGACACATCAGAAATTTTCCACACTTGGGTTATTGAAGGTCCTGCTGAACTTGCCGAAGAACTTCCTTTCCCTAAGGCTGGTCTTAAGGTTATCTTTACTCCGGATGTTAAGCCTTATAAAAAGCGTAAAGTAAGAATTCTTAACGGTGCTCATACTTGCTCTGTTTTAGGCGCTTATCTTGCCGGTTATGACATTGTTCGTGATGTTATGAACGATGAATTATTCTACAAGTATCTTGAAGATGCTTTAAATAACGAAATTATTCCTGCTATTACTAGTGAAGAACTTACTCACGATGATTTAAAGAGTTTTGCTGATGCTGTATTCGATAGATTTAAAAATCCATTTATCGACCACAAACTTCTCGATATTTCTCTTAACTCTACATCTAAATTTGAGGCTCGTGTACTTCACACTATTCAGGAATACTATGCTCAGAAGAAAGAACTTCCTAAGATTCTTACATTCTCATTTGCTGCTTACCTTGCATTCTACAGAGGTACAGAAATTAGAGAAGGTGCTTTAATTGGTCACAGAGGTGATGACGAATATTCAATTAAGGATAGTTCTTCTGTTCTTGAATTCTACAAAGATGCTTGGACAGGTGTTGATGTAACTGATAAGTCTGCTGTTGCTGAAGTTGTTAAGAAGGCTTGTGGCAATACTGAATTCTGGCTTGGTAGCAACCTTAATACTGAATTAGGTAATTTCCCTGAAGTTGTTACTGAACATTTATACAACATTCTTAACAATGGCGTAGTTTCAGAAATTAAGAAAGTTTTAGCATAATTACGCAAATTACGGAGGATAATATGAATAACAATGCTATTAAAATAAATGATAATGATAACGTTGTTGTAGCCCTTCGCAACATTACTGCTGGTGAAGAAATCTTCGGTGTAAAGGCAGTTGAAAATATCGACAGGGGTCATAAAATGGCCCTTGTTGACATTAAGAATGGCGAAAACATTATCAAATATGGCTATCCTATAGGTCACGCAACTACAGAAATTAAAGCCGGTCAATGGGTACACACTCACAATATTAAGACTAATTTAAGTTCTACTCTTGAATACACATACAATCCTAAATTAAAGGATATTCCTGTTACAAGACACGAAACTTTTATGGGTTATGTTCGTAAAAACGGTGAAGTTGGTATCAGAAATGAAATTTGGATAATCAATACTGTTGGTTGTGTAAATGGTGTTTCAAATGCTATTGTTAATGAGGCTAACAAGAGATTTGCTGGTAAAGTTGACGGTATTTACAACTTTGTTCACCCTTATGGTTGCTCTCAGCTTGGAGAAGACCACGAAAATACTCAGAAACTTTTAGCAGGTATGGTTAATCACCCTAATGCTGCTGGTGTTCTTGTTTTAAGTTTAGGTTGTGAAAACAACAATTTAAATGAATTTAAGAAAGTTCTTGGTGACTATGATGAAGAAAGAGTTAAGTTCTTAGTTACTCAGGAAAGTGATGACGAAATTGAAGATGCTATGACTAAAATCGGCGAACTTGTTGAATATGCTCAACAGTTTAAGCAGGAAGAATGTCCTGTATCTAAACTTGTTATTGGTCTTAAGTGTGGTGGTTCTGATGGTTTATCAGGTATTACAGCCAACCCACTTATTGGTAGAATTTCTGATATTGTTGTTGCTAATGGTGGTAAGACAGTTCTTTCTGAAGTTCCAGAAATGTTTGGTGCTGAAACAATGCTTATGGACAGATGTAAAACTCCGGAACTTTTTGATAAAACCGTTCACCTTATTAATGACTTTAAAGAATATTTCCTAAGCCACGGTGAACCTGTAGGCGAAAATCCTTCACCTGGCAACAAAAAAGGTGGTATTACAACTCTTGAGGACAAGTCTTTAGGCTGTACTCAAAAGGGTGGTACATCTAATGTTATGGGAGTTCTTAAGTATGGTGAAAAGGCAACTGCTCAAGGTCTTAGCCTTTTACAAGGTCCTGGTAATGATATTGTTGCTATTAGTGGTATGATGGCTTCAGGTTGTCACATTATTCTTTTCTCAACTGGTCGTGGCACTCCTGTAGGCTCTCCTGTTCCTACTGTTAAGATTGCTACTAACTCTGCTTTAGCTCAGAAAAAGCCTAATTGGATTGATTGGAATGCTGGTAGACTTGTTGAAGATAAGCAGATGGACGATTATGCTGAAGATTTCTTTAAGTATATTCTTGATGTTGCATCTAACAGAACTAAAACAAAAAATGAAATTAATGGTTACAGAGAAATTGCTATTTTCAAAAATGGTGTAACATTATAATAGTTTAAAATCATTTGTATTACTGGGGAGTTCCCTCCCCTTATTAAAACTTATATTTTTTTGGAGGAAACTAAAATGGGTTTTATTGATGAAAATTTTTTATTAAAAACTGAAACTGCAAAGAAATTATTCCACGACTATGCAAAGGCACAGCCAATTTATGACTTCCATTGTCATCTTAACCCACAGGAAATCTACGAAAACAAGAATTTTGACGATATTTCTGATGTATGGCTTGGTGGTGACCACTACAAGTGGAGAGCTATGAGGTCTTTAGGTGTACCTGAAGAAGAAATTACTGGTAAGAACGCAGACAAGCTTAACAAGTTTGTTAAGTGGGCTGAAACTATCCAGTATGCTATTGGTAATCCATTATACCATTGGACACATCTTGAATTACAAAGATTTTTCGGTATCTATGAACCATTAACAAAAGATAATGCTGTTGAAATCCACGACAAGATTAATGAAATGCTTGCTAAACCTGATTTCAGAGTTAGAGAACTTATTGTTAAATCTAATGTTAAGGCAATTAACACTACTGATGACCCTGCTGATTCTTTAGAGTGGCACAAGAAGATTGCTGCTGATGAAGATAGATTTAAGGTATATCCAGCTTGGAGACCTGATAAGGCTCTTAATATTGATGCCCCTACTTATGCTGATTATATTAAGACTCTTGGTGAAGTTGGCGGCAAGGAAATCAAGACTTTTGCTGACTTAAAGGCTGTTCTTTTAGACAGAATGGATTTATTTGATGAATTAGGTTGTCGTGCATCTGACCACGCATTTACTTATGTACCATTTAACAAGGCTACTGAAGCTGAAGTTGATGCTATAATTACTAAGGCTCTTGCTGGCAACAAGCCAAGTAAGGAAGAGTGTGAACAGTATAGAACTGCTCTTATGTTATTCTTAGGTGCTGAATACCACAAGAGAGATTGGGCTATGGAAATCCACTTAAATATTAAGAGAGATAACAACACTAGAATGTTTGAAAAAATGGGTCCTGATACTGGCTTTGACTGTATTTCTGACTGGTCAACAGTTGAAGGTTTAACAGGTCTTTTAGACGCTCTTGACTACAACAACAACTTACCAAAGACATTATTATTTGCAGGTAACCCAGCTGATAATCAGGTATTTGGTACAATCCTTGGTTGTTTCCAGGGTACTGAAGCTGCATCTAAGATTCAGTTTGGTACTGCTTGGTGGTTCAATGATAACAAAGACGGTATGGAAGCTCAAATCAAGGCTCTTGGTAACCTTGGTGTACTCGGTAAGTTTGTTGGTATGCTTACTGACTCAAGAAGTTTCTTATCTTACCCAAGACACGAATACTTTAGAAGAATTCTTTGTAACATTTTAGGCGATTGGATTGAAAACGGCGAATACGCTAATGATATTGCTTTTGCTGGTAAGATTGTAGAAGATATTTGCTACAACAATGCTGCTAAGTATTTTAATCTTGACAAATAATTAAATAAATTTTTAATTAGATTAATAGAGAGAGCAGTTTAACTGCTCTCTTTTTGTTTAAAGAGGGGTGATTTTTATGAAAAATTTTTCATTTAAAAGTTTTATTTCCGGTGTATTAGTATCAACTGTAGTTTTAGTTCCTGCCCTTTCATTTGGTGCAAGTAGCCAAACTATTAATGTTATTTTCGGCAAAATTAAACTTGTTGTAAATGGAAATAGTGTAAATGAAAGCTCTTTGCTTTATAATGGTACTACATATTTACCTATTAGAGCTATTGCAAATGCTATTGGTGCTAATGTAAGCTATGATAACAAAAAATATGTGGCTACTTTAACAACAGCTACACAATCTGACCCAAAATCCACATATTGGGCAAATAAAGTTTATATTTTAGCTACAAATGGTAATATTGATGCTAATAAACTTGTTATAAGCAATGTAACATCCTCTGCATTTAATTATGAATTTAGAAAAGACAATACTAGCATAATAAAAGGTACTGCTAATATTTCAGGATATATTGCAACTTCTAAAATTTCTGATATATATGGTATAAATTTTGAGATACACGGTGATGAAATTACTGTTTCTGAAACTGGCAAAGCACAAATGTATCCTAATAGTATGGCAACTTATGTACACAAAACATCAATGAATACAAATACTAATTCTACAACTACTAATCAGCAAAATAGCACCACTTATACTAATTTTAAAGCTGGTAAATATTCTGCCGGTTCTTCATCTACTGCTAAAACATTAATTATAAGCAATGTTATAGCAGGAAAGAGCTTTAAATACGAAGTTATTGCAGGTAATGGTAAAGATGTTGTAACTGAAGGTACTGCAACAATTACGGCTGAAGGTAAGGCTGAATGTACTTTTTCTGATGATTACAAAATAACTTTTATTGATTTAACAAACGATGTAATACAATTAAAAGAGTCTAAGCAAAAACTATTTGCTTATGATGGTATTAAATTTTATACTACTTAATTAGACTAGTACAATTATCTATATTATTATTTATAACAAACATTGAAAAAAGGCAAATCTATAATAAACTAAATTACGATTTGCCTTTTTAATAGTTATATTTCAACTATATTTATCATTACTTTCCCTTAATATAATAATCATAGGGATTTAAGTATTGATTATCTTTCATTATTTCATAATGCAAGTGAGGACCAGTTGAATTGCCTGTACTACCTGTATGAGCTAAAACTTGTCCTTGCTTTATTTTTTGATTTTTTTCAACATCAACAGATGTAAGGTGAGCATACATTATTACATAGTTATCATAAGTCTTATACTTTACCCAATTACCATAACTATTAGAATAACCAGTATCAATAACTACACCACTTTTAACTGCCTTAGCCTCACTATTTGTAGCCACACCTATATCTATACCTTTATGGTTCTCACTTTTACCTGTTACCGGATTATTTCTACTGCCAAAAACATCAGTAATTGTACCATTACTTACGGGTTTTTCCCAAACCTCACCATATGCTTCATTTTGACTTTCAACTTTTTTCTGCTTATTATAATAAGAATTTTTTTCAAGATTATTTATATATTCTGTAGATTCATCATCTAATATAAAATCATCATCATTAAAAAATCCAACACTTTTGGCATCTATAACAAATTCTTTAATACTTTCACTACTGTTTTTGACTGTGTCCGCCGATGTGTTTACAGTTAAATGTGATTTAATTTTATCACCTATACTCGGATTTAACTGAAAAATACCTATTAAAATAATAGCTATTCCTAAACAGATATTAAGCCTTAATATAAATGTGGAATTATCATTATTTTTTTCAACTTTTCTTTTATAATATCCTCTTTTTATTCTTCTGTGCCTTGCTGAATAGTATTTTTTATCCATAAAAATTCACCTCTTAATATTTATATGAAGAAGTTACTACATTTATTACACTATCTTGGTAACAAAGCAAAGGAAATAAGCATAAATCCACCTAAAATATATAGCAAAGGACTAATTTTTTTATTATGTTTAACAAAAATATGAATAAAAATATAACTTAAAATACCAACACTAACACCTGTTAATAAACTATTAGTTAAAGGCATAATTATCATTGTCAAAAAAGACGGAACTGCCTCTGTTATATCCTCAAAATCTATATATTTTAACACACCCATCATTAACACACCTGCGACTATTAAAGTAGTAGCTGTTGCTGATGAAGGTATAAGAGTTACAAAGGGAGTAAAAGGCAATGTACAAACAAAAAGAATACCTGTAACAACAGATGTCAAACCTGTTCTGCCACCTTCAACAACACCTGCTGTTGACTCAACATAAGTTGATATACTGCTTGAACCAATTAAAGCACCCATTGATGTTGTAACTGCGTCTACTTCAAGTATTCTAGGTATATTTTTACTGCCACTTTTATTGTTTCTACAAAAACCAATATAATTATCCATAGCTATAAGCATAGACATTGTTTCAAATATATCCATAATACAAAGAGAAAATATTATAACAACTATACTAAGTATTGTCATAAAAATTGTATCTTTATTAGTAAAGTCAATCAAACCCTTAAACTCCGGCTTTAAAATCCAATCATTTAAATTAATTCCATAGTTAAATACATCACCCTTTAAATGAACAAGACCCAAAGGTATAGCCAAAATTATACAAAGTATCTTGCCTATAAAGACAGAGCCGTGTATATTTTTTTTGAGCATAATAACAATAATAATAACCATTGCAATAGTAAGCAATGCACTAACATTGTTATTATTAGTTAAATCTGTGCCAAATATTTTAGCAAACCCACCACTTGTATTATGTTCCAAAATATGGGATTTATAAAGACCCGTACAAGCTATAAAAAACCCTATTCCGGCACTAACAGCATACTTTAAATTATTAGGAATAGCCTTGTGTAATTTTTCTTCAACTCCTGTTACAGCCAACAAATAAAAAACTATACCTGATACAAATATTATTGCTAGTCCCTGATTATAATTATATCCAAAACCTTTACAAATAGTAAATGTTACAAAAGTTGATATTGCAACACTAGGACCTTGTACAAAAGGCATATTTACAAATAATCCCATAAATATAGATGAAATGCCAGCAGATAAAAATGCTATTGCCGTAAGTGCTACAAATATATTATCAATAAGATAGGTATTATATGTGTCATTAAAAACCTCAATTAGTATTTCAGGTACAAGTAATACAGCATATATTATTGTAAAATAGTTTGTTATACCTGCCAATACCTCGGTTTTGATTGTTGTATTATTTTCTTTTAATCTGAAATAATCAATACATATTTCTTTTAATTTATTGTACATAATTCCACCCAAACCATATTTATATATTATGAAACTTTAAACTTATATTTACATATAATAATGTATATTATTAAGGAGCAATATATGACAGACCAAAATAAAACTTGCTATCCAAAAGCTATAGCAATTATAAATGGCAATGACAAATATCCCAAAATATCAGGAACAGTACAATTTTATCAATGTAACAATGGTACATTAGTTACTGCTCGTATATTTAATTTACCCAATTCTACTGAAAAATGTAACAATAATATTTTTGCTTTTCATATTCACCAAGGTAA
>UQRG01000030.1 GCA_900543365.1 uncultured Eubacterium sp.
AAAGCCTATAACAAGTGGTAGACTGTATTTTGCTAATTTTATAGGTGGTGATTATCAATATAGATTTAATAATTGGACAGAATCAACTGATAATAATAATGTGATGGTTAATGCTTTAGAAAAAAGTGGTGCAGAAGCTAAAGGTTATGAGATAAGATGTATTAGTAATGCTTGTTTTTATCCGGCTTACTCTAAATATAGCGAATATAAATATGATGAAAAAAATAAAATTAATATTACATCTTATAATTACAAAGAAGTAAGTATTGATGATGAAAGTTATAATAATTTTGTTAATGAGAATTATTTGAATATACCTGGTGAAAATAAGGTTGTAATTGATAAAATATGTAGGGAACAAGGTTTTAATAAAACAGATAGTAAAATAGATGAAAAATTAAAAGAGTATTTTAAAAACAATTTTCAATATTCAACGGAAAATGAAATTTTGCCGTATGGTAAGGATTTTGTTAATTATTTCCTTGAGGAGTCAAAGAAAGGCAATTTTATACAGTATTCATCTGCTCTTACATTAATTTATAGAGATTTAGGTATACCTGCCAGATATGTAAGTGGTTATGCTGTTGATGCTGAACAAACCCTTGCTGGAAATAAAGCAGAGGGAGGAAGAACAAAAACTACTGTTAAAACTGGCAACCTATATAGTTGGGTTGAAGTATATAGTAAGGATACTGGTTGGAGAATTGTAGATTTATCTGCTTCACCTTCTTTTAAAGAATTAAGTGAAAAATATGATAATTCTGAAAATTCATATACACCAGATACTAGTATTAAAAATTATTTTAGAACTGTAGATAAACAAAAATATTCACCTAAAAATATTGCGTTATCTGGTTTAAATATTGTGTTTAAATTGTTGGTTTGTACTTTAATTGTTTTAGTTATAACTGTTATTTTAGTATTGGTTGGATTATATATTTATAAAAAAATTGTTTATGTTAAAAGTGACAATTCAAAAAAGGCATATATTTTAATGGAAAGACTAAAGAAAAAATATAAAATAAATCCTTTAAGCTATAGAGATATGATAAATGTTCTTTCGGAAAAATATGGTGAAAATAGGGCAAATGAAATTGTGAGTCTTGCTGAAAAATGTATATTTTCTGAGAAAGTTAATGATGTAGATGTGAAAAAGTTGGAAAGGCTGATTTAGTAAATTATAGTTAACAGAGTTAAATAATTAATAGATAATAATTAATAAAGTAGCATACTCACCAAAATTCCATATTTTGGTGAGATAAACTAAATTTACTTGACATTTTTAACATTTAAGTATAAAATACATATATTGATATAAAGGCAATGACGAAAAGAGTAATCAATACTAACCTTTCAGAGAGGGGCACAAGTGGTGAAAGTGACCTAAGGTGAATATTGACGAAGTGCATTTCTGAGCTGACAGGTGAAATAATAGTAGCCTGTTCCGTATAAGCTGCGTTAAGGCTTCAAAGTGCCGTTTTTAACGGAATTAGAGTGGAACCACGGGCTATCGTCTCTATTAGATGATGGCTCTTATTTTTTTGTAATGGAGTGAGTGTATGAAAACTTTTATTATTATGCTTATTGTATTAATATTACTGGTTTTAATATTCTTTGGTGTAAGAAATGAAGTAGAAACAGTAAAAAGAAAAGACCCAGCAATAAAAAGTAGCATAGAGGTTATACTTTATTCTAGCTTTTGGGCAATGATTTCACATAAAATTGCTCATAAATTTTATAAAATGCACCTTTTCTTTATTGCAAGACTTATTTCTCAAATTTCAAGATGGTTAACCGGTATAGAAATTCACCCAGGGGCAACAATAGGTCACGGTGTATTTATTGACCATGGTATGGGTGTTGTTATTGGTGAAACTTGTGAAATAGGCGACAATGTTCTTATTTATCAAAATGTAACTTTAGGAGGTACTGGTAAAGATGTTGGCAAAAGACACCCAACTATTGAAAGCAATGTAATGGTTGGTAGCGGTGCAAAGGTTTTAGGACCTATTACAATAGGTCACGATAGCAAAATTGGTGCAGGTTCTGTAGTTTTAAAGGACATACCACCTTATTCTACTGTTGTAGGTATTCCTGGTAGAACTATCAATAGAGCTGACTGTACTTCTCCATCAGATACATTAGACCAAATGAAGTTACCAGACATTGTGGAAATGGAAATTTGTAATTTAAGAACAGAAATTGAAAACTTAAAAAAAGAGCTTAACAGTATAAAAGAAGAAAATAAATAGGAAAGGAAAATAACAATGAAATTATACAACACATTAACAAGAAAAAAGGAAGAATTTGTTCCTTTAGAGCCTGGCAAAGTTAAAATGTATGTGTGTGGTCCTACAGTTTATGACTATATCCATATTGGCAATGCCAGACCTTATGTAATATTTGACACTATTAGAAGGTACTTAGAATACAAGGGTTACGAAGTAAACTATGTTCAGAATTTCACAGATGTAGACGATAAAATAATCAAAAAGGCTAATGCCGAGGGTGTTGATTCAAAGGTTATATCTGAAAGATATATTGCTGAGGCTAAAAAAGATGCAGAAGGACTTAATGTTGAGCCGGCCACTAAAAATCCTAAGGTAACAGAGGAAATGGACGGTATTATTGAAATGATACAGACACTTATTGACAAGGGTCACGCTTATGAAGTAAATGGTAGTGTGTTCTATGATACAAAGTCATTTCCTGATTATGGAAAACTTTCAGGCAAGAATATTGATGACCTTGAGGCTGGTGCAAGAATTGCTGTTGATGAAACTAAGAAAAGCCCTATGGATTTTGTGCTTTGGAAGCCTAAAAAAGATGGAGAGCCTTATTGGGAGTCTCCTTGGAGTCAAGGCAGACCAGGTTGGCACATTGAGTGTTCTGTAATGGCTAAAAAATATTTAGGTGATACAATAGATATTCACGCAGGTGGCGAGGATTTGGTTTTCCCTCATCACGAAAATGAAATTGCTCAGTCAGAGGCTGCCAATGACAAACCTTTTGCTAAATATTGGATGCACAATGGTTTTATAAATGTAGATAATAAGAAAATGAGTAAATCTCTTGGCAATTTCTTTACTTTAAGGGAAATTGTTGAGCATATACCTTATGATGTAGTTAGATTTTTCATTTTAAGTGGTCATTATAGAAGTCCAATTAATTTTTCAAGGGAGTTAATGGAGGCTGCAGGTGCTGGTCTTGACAGAATTAAAAATGCTTATAAGTCACTTTTGTTTATGGAAAGTAAGGTTCAAGGTACAATGACAGAAAATGAAACTAAACTAAATGAAGAGGCTGATAAGTTTAGAGTACAGTTTGAAAAAGCTATGGATGATGACTTTAATACAGCTGATGCTGTTACTGCTATATTTGAAATTGCTAAGTTTGCTAATGTAAATGTTACTGAAAATTCTTCAAAGGAATTTGTTACAGCTATAAGAGAAAAGATGCTTACACTATGCAATATACTTGGTATTAAGCCTTATGATGAGGTTAAGAGTGACAAAATTTCAGCTGATGAGGTTGAGGCTCTTATTGCAGAAAGAACTGATGCAAAAAAGGCTAAAAACTTTGCTAGAGCTGATGAAATAAGAGAAGAATTAAGCAATAAGGGTGTAGTTATTGAGGATACAAGAGCTGGTGTTCGTTGGTCTTACAAGTAGGAGAAATATGGAACTTTTTAAGAATATAAATGCAGATTACAAAACACTTAATTCCCTTGCTCTTGCTTTTATAGGTGATACAATATTTGACTTGCTTACAAGAGGAATGATTGTTGCTGAAGGTAATGCACCTGTAAACAAAATGCACAAAAAAGCTAAGTCAATAGTAAATGCTACATCACAGTCTAAAATGTATTCTGCTATTGAGGATATGTTAAGTGAAGAAGAATTGGCTGTACTTAAAAGAGGAAGAAATGCTAAAAGCCATACTTCAGCTAAAAATCAGTCAATTGTTGATTATCGCAGGGCTACTGGTGTTGAGGCACTTTTTGGCTATTTATACCTTAAAGGCGAGTATGAGAGAATAGAGGAACTGTTTAATATTGGTTTAAATGAAATAGGAGAAAAAAATGAAGAAAAGACAAGATAACAGAAGAAATAAGGCAAAGGCTGAAAGACGCCCTGAAAAAAGAAATACTAGACCTCACGACAGCAGAGCTAATAAGTATGAGGACAACTCGGCTTTTGAAGAAGGCTTACAGCTTGAAGGTAGAAATCCAGTCCTTGAAGCGTTAAATCACGATAAGCCTATTGATAAAATTATTGTTAAAAAAGGTGGAATAGAGGGCACACTAAAAGTAATAGTTGCTAAGGCTAGAGAAAAGGGCATAATTGTTCAGGAAGTCGATAAGGAAAAAATGGCTCTTATTTCAAAGAGTAATAACAACCAGGGTGTAGTTGCTCTTTGTCCTGCTCACGAATATTGTGAGTTAAGTGATATTATTGCTAATGCTAGAGCGAAAAATGAAGACCCATTTATTATTTTGTGTGATGAAATAACTGACCCACATAATTTAGGTGCTATTATTAGAACTGCTGATGCTGTTGGTGCTCACGGTGTAGTTATTCCTAAGAGAAGAGCTGTTGGTCTTACAGCTATTGTAAGCAAAACATCAGCAGGTGCTTTAGAGTTTGTACCTGTTGCTAGAGTTACAAATATGGCTAGAACTATTGATGAGCTTAAGAAAGAAAATATATGGGTAGCTTGTGCTGATATGGCTGGTAATGATTACTTTAAGTCTAATTTAAAAGGTGCTATTGCTCTTGTCGTTGGTAATGAAGGCTCTGGTGTAAGTGAACTTGTTAAAAAGAAGTGTGATTTTACAGTTGGTATTCCTATGTATGGTAGCATTGATTCACTTAATGCAAGTGTTTCTGCTGGTCTTATTATGTATGAAGTAGTAAGACAAAGAAAGTTTAACTAATGAAATTAAAAAACAAAGGAGATGTAAATAATGGCAGATTGTAGTTCATGTCCATCAAATGGAAAATGTGGTAATGACAGTGGTAAGTGTGGCATAGAAAATAATCCACTTAATAAAGTTAAAAATATTATTGGCGTAATGAGTGGTAAAGGTGGTGTAGGTAAGTCTACAGTATCTGCTATGCTTGCTAAGGAGCTTGCTAAAAAAGGCTATTCAGTTGGTCTTTTAGATGCGGATATTACTGGTCCAAGTGCTTGTAGACTTATGGGACTTACTGGCAAAAGAGCTTTTGCTGAAAACAATCTTATTATACCTGTTGAAAATGAAGATGGTATAAAGGTTTTAAGTCTTAACCTTATGCTTCCAGATGAAAATCAGCCTGTAGTATGGAGAGGTGCTATGCTTTCAAACTGTGTTAAGCAGTTTTGGGTTGAGGCTCTTTGGGGAGAGCTTGACTACCTTATTGTAGATATGCCACCAGGAACTGGTGATGTATCTCTTACTGTTATGCAAAGTATACCTTTAAGTGGTATTGTTATGGTAAGTATTCCTCAAGATATGGTAAATATGATTGTTTCTAAGTCAATTAATATGACTAAAATGCTTAATGTACCTATTTTAGGTCTTGTTGAAAATATGAGTTATATTATTTGTCCTCATTGTGGCGAAAAGATTAAGATTTTTGATGGAGAAAATACTACTGAATTTCTTATTCAAAATGAAGTTGCTCTTTTAGGTGAACTTCCTACAGATGTAACTGTTTCAGGTATGGCTGATAATGGTTACAATAATGTTAAGGCTGAAATTGCCGAGGAATTTAAGAAAATAACTAATAATGTTATTGAAGCGTTAAATAGCTAATTAATAAAAGGGATGGCAAACAATAATATGCTTGCCATCTTTTGTTTATTCAATATAATTTCTTAAAGTACCGATATTTTCAATATAACATTCTACAACATCGCCGTGTTTAAGGAATTTAGGTGGTTTAAATCCCATACCTACTCCAGCAGGAGTTCCCATTGATATTATAGTGCCAGCTTTTAATGTCATACCTTGACTTAATTCTGCAATTACATGAGGAATATCAAAAATAAGCAAATCTGTTGTACTGTTTTGTCTTAACTCTCCATTAATGTATGATTTTATTTCAAGTACAGGTGGTCTTTCAAATTCATCTTCTGTGACTATACAAGGTCCTAAAGGCGTAAATCCGTCAAGGCTTTTACCAAAGTACCATTGTTTGTGTCTTGTTTGTAAATTTCTTGCACTAATATCATTTAATATTGTATAACCAAAAACATAATCAAATGCTTTTTCTTTAGACACATTTTTACAATTTTTACCTATTATAACGGCAAGTTCACATTCATAATCAAGACTATCTACAATTTTGCTATATCTAGGAATGTTACCATTATGAGGTACACATTCATTAACTCTTTTAGAAAAATAAACGGCATAAGGTCGTTGACCACCAAAATCCTCTTTTTTGTATCTAGCTGATTCAACAGCGTGAGCCATATAATTTATTCCCAGACAAATAATATCTTGATTAGGCACAGGTATCGGAGCAATTATTTTAGTTTCTTGTATAGCGATAGGATTACCTGACATTGCTTCTAATTTTATAGTTGAGCTGCCAGAGCTTATTAATTCGTTCATTGATTTAAATGGAAGTGGATAGATGTATTTATTATTTAATGCACCTACTAAAGTTTTTTCTAAGTGAATAAATGTAACTAGTTTCATAAATCAGAACCTCCTACTTATTACTTTATAGTTAAAGTATATCACATTAATGGAATAAATCAAAGTAAAAAAATTTTAAAAATATAGAACAAATATTTGACAAAGATAAAAATATGTTGTATAATGTTATTAAAACGAACAAATGAACGAGAAAAGGAGGAGAATTATGAAAAATAGAAAATTAATTAAGATTTGTTTATATTTATTATTTAGCGTTTTTGCTTGTGTTTGTATATATTGTGTAAACTTTGGTTTGAGTTGGGTTAATAATTTGAGCTATGAAAATATGCTTTTTATTACATTGCCTTTTGCAGGTTTTGCTATATGTTTTCTTGTTGCTTTTGGGTTGTTAGCTGACAATATTAGTGAAACAAGGGAGAGAGAACTTAGAAAAAGAAAGAGATATAAGTCATTGAAAAGAACTTTGCAAAAAAGCAATAATATTATTTATTTATATAAAGTACCTAAGTTTGACCCTTTTAAGGAGGCTTGCTAATTATAGTTTTATTGATGCTTTAGCTATTGACAAATTTAGATATTTACTTTATAGTTAATATATAAAATATTTTAAATGAAAGGTGTAATTAAAATGAAAATTGCTTTAATTAATGAAAATAGTCAGGCATCAAAGAACGAGCTTATTTGTTCTACTCTTAAGAGCGTTGTTGAGCCTAAGGGTCACGAAGTATTTAACTATGGTATGTATACAGCTGAAGATGATGCACAGCTTACTTATGTTCAGTGTGGTATTCTTTCTGCTATTTTACTTAACTCTGGTGCAGCTGATTTTGTAATAACTGGTTGTGGTACTGGTGAAGGTGCTATGCTTGCTTGTAATTCATTCCCTGGTGTATTATGTGGTCATATTGTAGACCCTTCTGATGGTTATATGTTTGCCCAGATTAATGATGGTAACTGTGCTGCATTCCCATTTGCTAAGGGATTTGGTTGGGGTGCTGAGCTTAACTTAAAGTATACTTTTGAGCAGTTATTCTCTGGTGAAAGTGGTCAGGGTTATCCTAAGGAAAGAGTAATACCTGAGCAGAGAAATAAGAAAATTCTTGATGAAGTTAAGAAGGTTACTCATACAGATATTATGTATGTTCTTAAGAACATTGATCAGGATTTATTAAAGGGTGCTGTAAGTGGTGAGAAATTTAAGGAATATTTCTTTGCTAACTGCAAGAATGATGAAATTGCTGAGTATATAAAGGGCATTTTAGCTTAATTTATATTTTATATAGCAATTATTGTATTTAAATTTTATGGAGTGGACAAGTGTCCACTCCTTTTGTTTACAAAAAATATAAATGTATTAGACAAAATAAACAAAAAAATTGGCTTGACATTAATAAAATTGTGTAGTATAATAAATTTAAAGAGAAGAAATAATATATAATTAGTAAATTTTGTTAAAAATATTGAAAATTTATTAATTGGAGAAGTTATTGGTGCATATTTGCCAATAGAGCTGTTTTTCAGCTCTTTTTTTCTTGGAAAAATCCGAAGTATTATATTTCAATAATAAAACTTCGGATTAAATAATTAGTGAACTTGACTATCAATTTCTTTTATATGATACTTAGATAAAGTAAATTTTTGACTATGATATAAGCCATAATAGCCAGATAACATATAACTTATGGCTATTGCTAACATATAATAATGAATTGCATCCATTCCAAATAATTCTAATGCAATAATTAATGATGAAATAGGGCAATTAGTTACACCGCAAAATAGAGATACCATTCCTATGGATGCACAAAGAGATGGTGACATATTAAATAAGTATCCGAATAAGCATCCAAAGGTTGCACCAATGCAAAATGATGGAACGATTTCTCCACCTTTAAAGCCACTTGCTAATGTTATTGATGTAAAAATCATTTTCCATATAAAGTCACTAGAATGAGATTTTTCATTTATTGCCTTTTCTATAAGTTCCATTCCTGTTCCTGAATAGTCCCAAGTATTTAGGAAAACTGTTAAAGTGATTATTACTGTTGCACCAAAAACAATTCGTCCAAACTGATTTTGTATAAATGAGCTCATAAATTTTCGTACACTTTTTAATAATATACAAAATATTACGCTTACTCCAGCACATAAACAAGCCAATAATATTGTTTTAATGGCTGTTACAAATGAAAAATCTAATATATTTGTTACAACAAAATGTTCTGGTACTGTGCCTAATCTTACAGCTACAGCACTGGCAACAAGAGAAGATATAACACAAGGTACAAGGGCAGAGTATTGCATTATGCCAATATTTACAACTTCCATTGAAAAAATTGCAGATGCTATAGGTGTTCCAAAAAGTGCTGAAAAAGCGGCACTCATACCACACATTACAAATACTTTTTTGTCAGCTTTATCTATGTTGAAAAGTTTTCCTATTTGGTTGCCTACACTTCCGCCAATTTGCAATGCAGCACCTTCACGACCGGCAGAGCCGCCAAATGCTTGTGTCAATATTGTGCCAGCAAATATAAGGGGTGTCATTTTTAGTGGAATTTCTTTACCTGATTGTACCGATTCTAAAACAAGGTCTGTTCCACCATCTTTAGAATAGTTTAATAATTTGTATAGTGCTACTATTATTACACCACCAACTGGCAATAAAAATATAAGATGAGGACTTTCTATTCTCATTGCTATACTTTTTCTAAGACAATTTGAAAATATTGCACCAATTACACCTAAAATTACTCCAGTATATATGGCAAATCCCATCCATCTTAAAAGTATACCCAATCTATTTAATATGTGTTTAAAAAAATTTGTTATAAATTCCATAAATTAACCTCAAAAATAGGGTGCTATTTAAACACCCTGTTTTAGGCTGTCGAAAAAGTCGACAGCCTTGAAAAAATGCACACATTTATTTCAGTTAGTTAAGGAAGGAACACTCAAGTTTTCTGTAATTTTGGTGTTTATAACTACAGAATTACAGAAAGGTTCCAGCCCTCAGCGAAAATGCGATTTCCACTTGTGGATTAAAGTCTGCGATGCTAATTTAAGTTAGCTGTTCAAAAATTTCAATTTTTTACATTAAAATAGGTTTTTTAACACTCTAAATAATGTGTTGTTTAAACACACTATTAAAATTATAAGTTAATAAAATATTCCATAATTTTGTAACCATTTTCAATAAATATACCACTTTCCTTTGCACCTTCTTCAGTAAATTCGCCACCAACAGTAGGATTACTTTTTTTGTAAATAAGAAAAGGAATTGGGTCATTTGTATGAGTTCTAAGGCTTAAAGGAGTAGCGTGGTCAGGCATAATTAATACTTTGTAGTCATCATATTTATCAAGTGCTTTTAAAACCGGTCCAAGAATTTTATCATCAATAATTTCAAGAGATTTTTTCTTATTTTCTATTTCATATCTATGACCACATTCATCAGGAGCTTCTATATGAATATATACTAAATCCTGACCATTTTCAAATTCTTTAATTGCAGCTTCAGCCTTTCCTTCAAAGTTTGTGTCCATATATCCTGTTGCACCAGGTACATGAACTACATTCATACCAGAAAATTTACCAATACCTTTTAAAAGGTCAACTGCAGAAATCATAGAACCCTTTAATCCGTACTTTTCTGTGAATGGTGTAAGGCTTGCTCTTACGCCTTCACCCCAAAGCCACATACTGTTAGCTGGCTTTAAACCTTTAGCCTCTCTTGCTTTATTTACAGGGTGGTCTTTTAATAAATCATAAGACTTAACCATTAAATCGTAAAGTTTTTTAGCATTAGGATGTGTAGGTATGTATTCCTTAATTGCTTTGCCAGTAATATCGTGAGGCGGAGTAAGAGTACCAACTTCCATAGTACCGTTATTCCAAATTAAGCAATGTCTGTAACTTACACCACTATAAAGTTTAAATTCTTCGTTACCTAAATTCTTTTCAAGGTATTCAACAAGTTCTTTAGCCTCTTCTGTACTAATATCATCAGCACAATAGTCAAGAATGGTTTTATCTTCATAGTTATCTTCGTTAGATAAAGTAACAAGATTACATCTGAAAGAAACATCTGTATCTTTCATATCAATGCCTATTGAACCAGCTTCAAGTGGAGAACGACCAGTATAATAAACCTGTGGGTCATATCCTAAAACAGAAAGATTAGCAACATCACTACCAGGTTTCATATTGTCTTGAACAGTTTTTACAAGACCAATAACACTTTTTTCTGCTAATTTGTCCATATTAGGAGTGTAAGATGCACCCATTGGTGTTTTGTTGCCAAGTTCTGGTACTGGGTAGTCAGCCATACCATCACATAAAAGTACTAAATATTTCATTGTTATCCTTCTTTCACTAATTATTCATAATTATTTTTAATTTATTCTATTTTAACATATAATAAATTACTAATCAATAATAATTTATTGTTGTGATAAATTGATAAAGGAAAGGTTTTAAAGTATTTATTCAATTTAAATTTATATACTTGAAATTTAAATTGGAAAATGGCATAATTATATAAGAATACATTTAAAAGGAGGACAAATGAAAAGATTATTTTGTACTTTAATTTTTATTTTAATTAACTGCAAATTAGTTTTTGCTTATGAGCCGTCTGAAATAGCTAGTAAAATACAAAATTTTCAATCAGAAATAAAGGCTGACTGCAGCAATATGGATAAAGTTTTAAATGATGCTTTTGACTATGACCCTAGAGTAGCCATATATTATAAAGGATATAGTGGCAAGTATAATTCTTTTTCTTCAAATATAAGTATTGTTTATAGCAATAATGATGTTGATATTAATGATGTATATGTAGCTTATAGTAAAGATGAATTTAAAACTTTAATAACAAAGACATTGCTTTATACCAATAGTAGACTTTGTGTTGTTACAAAAAATATACCTACATCAATAGATATTAGTCAGTATATAAATGAAATTAGAAATAGTTGTCCTATTGCTGTTATGGGATATAAAGGCTATGAAGCATCAACATTAGATACTAAAGTTGGGGATTATTCTTATTTTATTATTAATTTTACTTATGATTTTAATAAAGAAACACTTAACCCTATGAAAAAGACTCTTGAACAAAAGGCTTGTGAAATTGTAGCATCTAATATTGCTAAAGATATGCCACCTTATATGAAAGTGTTTTTAATACATAATTATATTATAAATAATTGTAGATACGCTGAAGATTATGATACTAGCAATGATTTGTCTGTTTATACTGCCTATGGAGCTTTAGTCAATGGCAAGGCTGTTTGTGATGGTTATGCCAATGCTACTCAAGTGTTGTTGAACTTATGTAATATTGAAAATATTAAAATATCTGGTACAAGTAAGGGTGAGGGACACGCTTGGAATTTAGTTAATTTAGATGGTGAATATTATCATTTGGATTTAACTTGGGATGACCCTATTGGCTCAACAGGTTTAGATTTTTTAGAGTACAACTATTATAATTTAACAGATAGTCAAATTGAAACAGACCATATTTGGAATAAAAGTGATTATCCAAAAGCTGAAGGAACTGTATATAATTATAAAAACACCCTTGAACTAATAAGAAATGATAAAACTAATTATAATCAAGGATATAATAGCTTTAAATCTGTGTTTAGTCAATATTTGCCTTTAACATCAAGTGAAAATCCCAATAAAATTGTTGAAACAACTGAAATAGAAAGTGAAAATTATATAGAACCTGTTTCTGTTCTTGACAATGTAAATGGTTTTAAATTTAAACTAAATAGGAGCATTGGATATATAATTTATTGGCTTTATGATAATGTATATAAGGTTTTAATTGTTTTAGTGTTGCTTTTTATAGTAAGTGGTATTTTAGGTAGAAAAAAATAGGACTACACAATTGTGTAATCCTATTTTTTAGTTTATCCTCTAAATACTGCCTTAACTCTAGTAAAAGATTTTTTTGCTGTTTTACTTGAAGCATTGCCAAAAGTTTTACTCCATTGCGTAGCAATTTCAAGTGTAGCGGCATACTTGTCAGCTAATGTAACAGCATATGACTCTTTATATTTAGGAATGCCCCAGTATAAAGGCCACATATGTTTTAATATTGCATCTGCTTCTCTATCAGATATTTCAGATATTTTTGTGGCATTTTTAACAGCCAATCTTGGATGTAAAAAAGCGTGAGCTTGAGGTGTTTTAGTTGTATGCCAATCGTACCAATACAAATCGTGTAAAAGACCTGCTCTGGCAGCCATACGAGGATTAGCACCGATTTTTTTTGCAATTTTATAACTGTAATAAGAAACATTTAAACAATGTTGTAATCTTGATGTTTTATGATGTTGCTCATATTTATCAAGTCTTCTAACAGTATCTGAATTCCAAATATCATCAATATATGATCTGAATTCAAGGACTTCTTCATTTGACAAATCATTAAGATTTACTTTTGCACCAATAGGTTTGTTCATTTAATATTCTCTCTCCATTCACAAAAATATTAGCCCCTGTTTTCGGGACTATCTTTGTCCATATCAGGTACATACTTTCTAAAAAGTTTCATAAACATAAGTGATGTAAGAATTCCATAAACACCTGCACAAAGTATAACAGCTATTCTGTATTCAAATGTAATGAAAAATGTAGCTACTAACAATACTGCACAGGATATAGTAGTAAGCAGATGTCTGTTTGCCATAAATATAGTTGTTTTGATTAAAGCACCAAGCTTTAAGTCAAAACGGGAAAGTATTGGAAAGACATATATTGTAAATATTATGAGCTGATATAATATTACAAATTGAATT
>UQRG01000031.1 GCA_900543365.1 uncultured Eubacterium sp.
AACTCATACTATATTCCTTATAAAACATAACTTGTTTTTCGCCAATTTTAATTATATTTTTAGCATTAAACAAGAAAGAAAGTAAAATAAGCACAAATATAGCTATAACAGCAATAATTGAAGTCTTATTTTGCTTAACAAATCTTTTTAACTGCTTTTTAGTAGGTTTCATAGCCTTAAGCTTTTTAATATTAGAGGCTTTTTTAGGTGGTTTTATTTTTTTCTTTTTAACTTTTTTAGGTTTTTGTTCCTTGTTGTCATTTTTTTCTTCAGAATTTTTAACCTCTGTTTTTTCTTTAGTATCAATCTTATTTTTAGGTCTCTTTTTATTTAGATTTTTACTTTCAGACTTTTTTCCATCTATAACCTTTAATTGTGGCTTATTTTCATTATTTTTATGTTCTTCATCTTTAGTCAAATTAGTTTCTGTAGTTTCAACAACTTTCTCTTCATTAATATTCTTATCTTTTATTTGTGGCTTTTCATCCTGATTTTTATTTTGTAGCTTTACAACTTTAGACACTTTTTTATCAGAACCCTCAAACTTAATTGTAGACGAAGTTTTAGCTGAACCTTCAAATTTTACTTCTGTAGAATTTTTTTCTGTATTTACATTTTTGTCATTAGTATTTTTATCATCGTTTTTGTCCATAATGACCTCCAAGTCCAGACATATTTATATATATGATTATACCCTTTTTTAAAGGATATGTAAACCTTTTTATTATTAATAATATATAAAAATAACTATGTACCCCTTATTTATAATCTGTCACAAAATTTTCAAGACAACATACACTACAATATGAGTAGGGAGTGTGAATTATGGGTTGCTACATTGTAAAAGGAGGCAACAGACTAAGTGGTGAAGTAAACATAAGTGGAAGCAAAAATGCTGTATTACCAATATTAGCAGGAGCTACAGTTCAAAAAGAAACGACAATAACCAACATACCTTTTTTATCTGATGTGGCAAATACCCTGGAAATTATGGATAAACTTGGAGTTAAAATTAAAGCAGAAGGCAATACAATATCAACATCTGCAAATATTAATTCTACTGTAATTGACAAAGAACTTAGCAGCAGAATGAGGTCTTCAATATTATTTTTAGGTGCATTGTTAGGTAAATATGGTGAATGTACCATATATCAACCAGGTGGCTGTCAATTAGGCAAAAGGCCTATTGACCTCCATATATGGGCAATGAAACAAATGGGGGCTAATATATGTTATGACAATGATAAAATAATATGCAAAGGCAGACTTAAAGGAACAGAGTTAACATTGCCAACTATATCTGTAGGTGTTACAGAAAACATTATATTGGCTGCAATAAATGCAAGAGGCACTACAATAATAAATAACTATGCAAAAGAGCCTGAAATTGATGATTTAATTAAATATTTAAATGGTTGTGGACACAACATAAAAAAAGAAAAAAATGTCATAATAATAGAAGAAAGTAATAAAGAAAAATATAATAATTATAGTGTAATGAGTGACAGAATAGAAGCTGGCACTTTTATGGCTATGGCATCTGTAACTGGTGGCGAAAATTTTTTAAAAAATATTGAGCCTAACAATATGTGGAATATTATATCTACTTTTAAAAAAATAGGTTGTATAATAAAAACAGAAAATAACAGTATATATATTGATGCTCCGGAAAAACTATATTCAATACCTCAAATAACAACAAAACCTTATCCTGGATTTCCTACAGATATGCAACCACAAATTACAACTGTATTATGTAAAGCTAAGGGAACATCAAGAATAAAGGAAACTTTATTTTCTGCAAGAAATAAGCACATACCAGAATTAAATAAAATGGGTGCTGACATTACAATGTTAAATGACAGCTTTTTTGAAATAAAAGGGGATAAAAGTCTAATAGGAAATGAGGTATTTGCCAAAGATTTAAGAGGTGGAGCAGGACTTATAATTGCCGGTCTGGGTGCTGACGGTGAAAGCAAAATATGGGGCAGTGAATATGTTGAAAGAGGCTATGAAGGCATTTGTAGTAAAATTGAATTAATAGGAGGCGAAATTTTTAAAGTAATTGACAATAAGTAATATCTATGATTTATTAATAAAAAATAATCAATAGGTAAATTTACCTTTTAATTATCACCTATTAACTATTAATGCTATAATATATTTAAAAGACCCACTTAAAAAAATTAATTTCCGAGGTTTTTACTCTGCGTTAGCTTAAGCTAATTGCTTTAAATAATAATTATTATTAATTATTTTCTTTTTTGTATTGACACAATATTAACAAATGTGCTATTATGTTGCTGTCGGATATAATAATTCGACAGCAAATTTATTAGTTTATTTTTTAACTAAAACTATGGAGGGAAAAAAATGAATCAGGAATGGAACGGCTTTGTCAATGGTGTTTGGCAAAGAGAAATCAATGTAAGAGATTTTATTCAAAAAAACTACACACCTTATGACGGAGATGACAGCTTCCTTGCAGGTCCTACAGAAGCAACTAAGGAACTTTGGAGTCAAGTTATGGATCTTTCTAAGAAAGAACTTGAAGCCGGTGGTGTATTAGATATGGATACTAAGATTATATCTACTATTACCTCTCACGGTGCTGGTTACCTTAATAAAGATAAAGAAACTATTGTTGGTTTCCAGACAGACAAGCCTTTTAAGAGATCTTTACAGCCTTATGGTGGTATAAGAATGGCAGTTAAAGCGTGTCAGGACAATGGTTACGAAGTTGACCCAGAAGTTGTTGAATTCTTTACTACTCACAGAAAGACACACAATGCTGGTGTATTTGATGCTTACACTCCAGAAATGAGAGCTTGTAGAACAGCTCATATTATTACTGGTCTTCCTGATGCTTACGGCAGAGGTCGTATTGTAGGTGACTACAGAAGAGTAGCCCTCTACGGTGTAGCAAAACTTATTGAGGATAAGGAAAACGAAAAACTTTGTTGCCGTCAGACAATGACAGAAGATGTTATTAGAAATAGAGAAGAAATTTCTGAGCAGATTAGAGCATTAAAGGAATTAATTAAACTTGGCGAAATATATGGCTTTGATATTTCAAGACCTGCTGCTAATGTTCAGGAAGCTATCCAATGGACATACTTTGCTTACCTTGCAGCTGTTAAGGAGCAGAATGGTGCAGCAATGAGTTTAGGTAGAACTTCTACATTCATTGATATTTATGCAGAAAGAGATTTAAAGAACGGTACATTTACTGAAGAGCAGATTCAGGAATTTATCGACCACTTTATTATGAAGTTAAGACTTGTTAAGTTTGCAAGAACTCCTGAGTACAATGCTTTATTCTCAGGTGACCCTACTTGGGTAACAGAGTCTATTGGTGGTGTTGGTATTGATGGTCGTCATATGGTAACAAAGATGAGCTTTAGATACCTTCATACTTTACAGAACTTAGGTACTGCTCCTGAACCTAACTTAACAGTTCTTTGGTCTACAAGACTTCCAATGAACTTCAAGAAGTTCTGTGCTAAGACTTCTATTGAGTCATCATCTATTCAGTACGAAAACGATGACTTAATGAGAGTATATCACGGTGATGATTACACAATTGCTTGTTGTGTATCTTCAATGAGAATTGGTAAGGAAATGCAGTTCTTCGGTGCTAGAGCTAACCTTGCTAAGTGTTTACTTTACGCTATTAACGGTGGTGTTGATGAAATTTCTAAAAAGCAGGTTGGTCCTAAGTTTAGACCAATTACATCTGAATACCTTAACTATGACGAAGTTATGGATAAATACAAAGATATGATGAAGTGGCTTGCTGGTGTATATGTAAATGCACTTAATATTATTCACTATATGCACGACAAGTATTCTTATGAAAGATTACAGATGGCATTACACGACAAAAACATTACTCGTTGGTTTGCAACAGGTATTGCTGGTCTTTCAGTAGTAGCTGATTCACTTTCAGCTATTAAGTATGCTAAGGTTAAGACTGTTAGAGATGCTGATGGTATTGTTACAGATTACGAAGTTGAGGGTGATTTCCCTAAGTATGGTAACGATGATGACAGAGTTGATGATATTGCAAGAGATTTAGTTCATACATTCTTACAGTATGTTAAGATGAACCATACTTATAGAGATGGTGTTCCTACAACTTCTGTACTTACTATTACTTCTAATGTTGTATATGGTAAGAATACAGGTTCTACTCCAGACGGTAGAAAGGCTGGTCAGCCATTTGCCCCAGGTGCTAACCCAATGCATCACAGAGATTCTCACGGTGCAGTAGCTTCTCTTGCTTCTGTTGCTAAGATTCCATTTAAGGATGCTCAAGATGGTATTTCTGATACATTCTCAATTATTCCTGGTGCTTTAGGTAAGGATGACCAAATTTTCCATGGTGATATTGAAGTTGACCTTAACTTAGACAAATAAGAAAGAGTGATAATATGAGTCAGTCTAAAATTGATGAAATAGTTAATATGATTGACAGCTTTATGGCAAATAATGGCGGTCACCTTAATGTATCTGTTGACGAAACAGGTAAAGTTGAGGCTGACAGCGTAGAAGTAGATAAGACAGTTTCCCTTGATTGTGCTAAGGGAAACTTGGCTTGCCAAGTTCCTACTCTCTTTGAGGGTATGGATAGAACAGACGATTAATATATAGGAGGAATTTATTATGACTAACGAACAGCAGATTGATAACTTAGTTAATCTTATTGATGGATATGCAGAAAAAGGTGGTCATCACTTAAATGTAAATGTATTTACTAAGGAAACTTTACTTGATGCTCAGGCTCATCCTGAAAAGTATCCTCAGCTTACTGTTAGAGTTTCAGGCTATGCTGTAAACTTTAATAAACTTACTAAGGAACAGCAGGACGAAGTTATTTCAAGAACTTTCCACGATAAGTTTTAATTAAATATATTTAAAGGCGGTTGAATAACCGCCTTTTTTTAGATATAATATAATCAATGTAGTTATATGATTGGAGATGACACAATGAAAGGACAAATACATTCCATAGAAAGTTTTGGCAGTGTAGACGGCCCAGGTATAAGATTTGTAGTATTTTTTAAAGGCTGTCCTATGAGGTGCAAGTATTGTCACAATCCTGATACTTGGGAAATGACTGGAGGTCAGGAAATGACAGTTGACGAAATAATAGCTGGCTACAACAGAAATAAGTCATTTTATAAAAATGGAGGTATTACTGCTACTGGTGGCGAACCTTTAATGCAAATAGACTTTGTAACAGAATTGTTTAAAAAATGTCACGAAGAGGGCATACACACTTGCCTTGATACATCAGGCATAACATTTACACCAAACAACACAGCCAAATTCGACCAACTTATTAAGTACACAGACCTTGTTATGCTTGATATAAAACACATTGACCCAGAAAAACACATTGAATTAACAGAACAAAAAAATGATAATATACTTGCCTTTGCTAAGTATCTTGACAAAAATAATATACCAATGTGGATAAGGCATGTAGTTGTACCAACAATAACTGATAATGAAAAATACCTTTTTGAATTAGGAGAATTTATCGGTTCTCTCAAAAATGTTAAAGCTCTTGATGTTTTACCTTATCATACAATGGGTGCTAAAAAATATGAAAGCCTTGGTATGAAATATCCTCTTGAGGGAATTGAGCCAATGGACAAAGATAAGGCTATTGAATGCAAGAAGATAATAATTAAAGGTTTTAAAAAAATTAGGAATATATAATAATGGAAAAATTTATTTTAGAGTATTTTAAAAAACTTAATATAAACATAAGTAATGAACAATGTAAACAATTTATAATATATAAAAATATTCTTGTTGAGTGGAACAAAGTAATGAATTTAACTGGTATAACAGAAGATAAAGATGTTTGTATTAAGCACTTTGCTGATAGCGTTACTATAATTAACACTATAGACTTTAAAGGTAAAAGTGTTATTGATGTTGGTACTGGTGCTGGTTTCCCTGGTTTGCCACTTAAAATTGTTGAACCAGAAATCAAACTTACTCTCCTTGATTCTCTTACTAAAAGGCTTAATTTTCTTGAAGAAGTCTGTAAAAATATAGGTGTTAAGTCAGAATTTATACACGGCAGAGCTGAAGAACTTGGTCAAAATAAAGAATATCGAGAAAAATATGACATAGCTGTTTCAAGAGCTGTTGCCCCTTTAAATGTGTTAGCTGAATTTGACTTACCTTTTGTTAAGGTTGGTGGATTAATGATAGCTTTAAAAGGACCTAATGCCTATGATGAAGTTGAAAATGCTAAAAATGCTATATCAGAATTAGGTGGAGAAATTGAAAAAGTCGAAGAAGTAGAATTACCAAATACTGATTTAAAGCATACAATTGTTGTAATAAAAAAAGTAAATAATACTCCTGAAAAATACCCTAGAAGGGCAAAGAAAATAGAAAGAAGTCCTTTGTAATAAATATTGTTGTAAAAATTACCAACATACTACTTTAACAATTTATAAAATTTGTAAAAAAAACATATTGATAAAAAAATATTACCTTGCTATAATAGTTGTCAAAAGCAACAGTTGTTTTTGGCAACTATTATTTTTTTGCGTAAACGAGGTGAACTATATTAATGAATGAAAACTACAGCTATATTATGAAAAAAAAGAGTGAATATTTAAAAAACAGATTTAGTGAAGTAAATTTATCATTTATTGAAGGACTTATGGTTTATTACTTAGGTGCAAATCCCGGTGTAAACCAAGAAAAACTTGCCTGTTTATCAGGTGTTGATAAATATAGAACAGCCAAGTTTTTATCTTCAATGGAAGAAAAAGGTCTAATATTAAGAGAGCCTAATCCCAACAACAAAAGAGAAAAACAAGTAATATTAAGCCAAGAAGGTACTCTTATTTACAACAAATGCTGTGAGTGGATGGACAATTGGGGTAAAGCTTGTTTTGAAGGATTTAACAAAGAAGAAGTTAATGTATTTATTAATTACATAGATAAAATTAAAAAAAATATAGAAAATTTTGAAATATAGGAGTGATTAAAATTATGAAATGCTTTAAATTTGTAGCTTTTGCTACAGCTATTAGTCTTTTAACTGGTTGTAATACAACTGGCGATAGTATCTTAGGTAAAGATAAAGAGGAAATGAATGTTCAAAGTACTGTAACTATGGACGAAAGCAATGTAAATGCCTTATCTGCCGGTCAAATTGATGTTGTATATGTTAAAGAAGGTGACTTTGTTAAAAAAGGTGACCCTCTTGTACTTTTAAACAGTGATACACTTAATGCCCAGAAGGAGCAAACTCTTGCAAATATTGAAAAAGCACAGGCTGCCCTTAAACAACAACAGGTAACAAAGGCTCAAGCTGAAGCTGGTAAGGCAAAGGCTCAAGCTGCAGTAGAACAAGCTCAAGCTGGTAAAAGTCAAGCCGAAGCATCTGTTAAATCAGCTCAAGCATCATACCAAAGTGTTATAAAAGGTGCTAATGAGGAACAATTGGAACAGCTTCGTTCATCTGTAAAAATAGCTGAAACAAATAAGGCTACATCTCAAACAGCATTTAACGATGCAGAAACAGAACTTAGTCGAGCTAAAGAACTTTACAATGTAGGAGGTATGGCAAAGGCTGACTTTGACAAGGTACAGACAGCTTATACAACTGCTAAAAATAATTTAGACAATGCAAGCCAAAACCTAGAAATAGCTAAAAACAAACTTAAAGATACAGAAAATGGTGCAACACAAGAAAACAAAACCCAAGCTCAAGCAGGTATTGACCAAGCAAAGGCAGGTGTAGCTCAAGCTCAAGCAAGTGTTTCTCAAGCATCAGCAGGTGTTTCTCAGGCTGATACTTCAATAGCTGCTGCTCAAACTGCTATAGAACAAGCAGAGGCATCTATAAAGCAACTTCAAATTTCATTAGGCGATATTGAAAAAAATATTGAAAAGTGTACTCTAAAAGCACCAGTTGACGGTGTTGTAACAACAGTAAATGTTAAAAAAGGTGATATGGTAACATCAGGACTTCCAACAGTTGTAGTTACTGATATTTACAACCCATACATTACCTGCAATATTGACGAATATCAACTTGACAAAGTTGACTACAATATGCCAGTTAAAATAAAACTTTCAGCTACAGGTGACAAAACTTATGAGGGTACAGTTGTAAATATAAATAAGCAGGCTGACTTTGCTACTAAGAAATCATCACAATTAAACGGCAATTTTGACATACTTACCTATGCAATTAAAGTAGAATTTAATGATGAAGAAAGTGTACAGTCTGTACTTAGGGCAGGTATGACAGCCTTTGTAGACTTTGGAAAGTGATGTGATTAAAATGAATTTTTTTCATTGGTTTAAATCTTCATTTATTAGGCATAAACATATAATTGTGCCTATGTTAGTTGTTATACTTTTGCCTAACATACTTGGTTTTTTATTTGGTGCAGAATACAGCAATTACCCTTTTAAAAATGTTGACACAATAATAGTAAATCACGATGAATCAGCAATGGCTATGTCACTTGTTAAAATGATAAAAGAAAATGAAACATTTAATGTTATTGCTGAAAGCACTGAAAACAGCCAATTAGAGGAGTATATAAGAACCGGCAAAGCTATGGCCGGTATTATTATACCAGATGATTTTACATACAATATTACTCACGGTAAAGAAGCCAAAATAATGGTATTTAATGATGGTGCTTTGTCAAGCTCCGGCAGTACTATAAGAGCAAAGGTATCTGAAACATTAGGTACTATAAAAGCTGGTTATATGATAAAAGTAGCTGAAGGTACATTTAATATGTCACCCCAAACAGCTAAGTATGTTGTTTCACCTTTTGGTTATAAAACAAGAACACTGGGCAATCCTACATCTAATATTGCAAATATGATGGTTGAAGGTGTTTTGCTTACAACTTGCCAAATGACAATGTTTGGTTTAACAGCTTTTATAAGAGGTAAAAAGAATTTTGGCAAAATGTTAGGTAAAGTATTTATATGTGCTTTTGTTACATTTTTAAGTGCTGTAATGACAGTTGTTGTTCAAACTGTTGTATTTAAAACTCCATATAATGGCTCTATTGCCTTAGGACTACTTATTATTGCTCTTACTGCTATAGGCTTTAGTTTATTTGGTATGTTTGTAAATTTAGGTGCTAAACACGGTCCTGAACAAGTCATAGGCTCTATTGGTCTTATTAACTTAACAATGTTATTTTCAGGTTATACATTCCCTGTATTTGCTATGCCTAAAGTATTTTCACACTTTGAATTTTGGATGCCTAACAGACACATTATTATACCTCTTAGAAGTGTAGCATTGCTTGGCTGTGACTTTGATGACATTAAAGGTGATATATTATGGCTTGTAGTATTTGTTATTATTATGTTTGCTGGTGTTTGTTACAAATTCTTCATTAGTCCTAAAGTTACAGAAAAAAAGAAATTAAAAAGACAGGCAAAACAACAAAATTTGCCTTTAAACGAAGTGGTAGGTGATTAAATTGGGTATTAAAAAAGTTATAAGACAGGAAAAAACAGTAATAATAGCCTTAGCTTTTACATTGGTTTTAGTAGTATTACTTTTTCCTTATATTTGGAAAAGTCCCTATATTGAACACATATCCTTTGCTATACTTGACGAGGACAATTCAGCTCTTTCAAGAAAAATAACCGAACTTGTAAAAACTAACAACAATCTTGATGTAAACTATTATCCATCATCTGAAACTGAACTTGAAGATGCTATAAAAAAAGGCAAGGTTTATGGTGGCTTAATAATACCAAAAAACTTTAGTAAAGATGTTTCACTTAAAAAATCTCCTGATTGCCTTGTTGTAACAGACGGCTCTAATATGATGATAAGTGGTAATGCATTAAGTGGCTGTGCAACAGTAATAAGCACATTAAGTGCCGGTACACAGCTAAAAATACTGGAAGGCAGTGGTATGAACCCTACAGCAGCCCAAACATCTTTAGGCTCATTTACTGTAGTTGACAGAGGTGTATACGAACCAACAGGTGGATATACGCCAAGAATGATGTATGCTCTTGTAGCACTTATTGTACAGCAAACAATATTTTTGAACTTTATAATACCCCTATTTACTAACAAACGCTCTGCCTTTGTTTATGGTAACAAAAAAATAGTAAAAGAAAATATAAAAGATATTTTATTAAGAATAGGTGTTGTTTTTGTTAGTACAATTATTATAAGTTTCTTATCACTTTTATTAGTTGGTAAAGTAAGTGACCTACCATTAAGAGGTAATATATTTATATTCTTCCTTCTTATGGCATTGTTCTTACTAAACTGCTTAGGTGTAGGTATTGCAATTTGTTCATTTATAAGGTCAAGCACTATTGTTAGATGGATATACTATATGCTCTCTACAACATTTTCATTTTTCTCTGGAGCAGCCTACCCATTTCATATGATGCCATTATGGCTTAATAAATTTGTACACTCTTTTATGCCTACATCACAGCTTTCAATGGCTATTAAAGCACTTAATTTAAAAGGTGTAGGACTTGATGTACTTATGCCAGATGTTATTTCAAGTATAAAATTTTCACTGTTTTGGATACCAGTTGGTATTTTATTATATACTTTAAGAATATATTATACGAGAAGAAAAAATCAAAAAAATAGAAAAGTAGAATTAGTTGAAGCATAAATATAAGGCGAACATTGGTTGATTTCAATGTTCGCCTTTTTATTAAATTTCTTCTTTAAATGTTCTCATATACTGTTCACATTCATACCATTCTGAAACAAAACTAGTACCCTTTGCTGCAAAAACAGAACTAGAAGGATTTTCCTTATCAGCACCTTTATTATATACTCTTTCTTCAATTACCTTATCTCTAATAACATTGTCGCAAGGCTCATAACCGTCAAAAAACATATTAAGAGAGCTAGTACCACAAGTAAAAGCAAGGAATTCACTATTATAATCCATAAATTCACTAACAGGACCTCTTGCCTTTAAATAGACAATACTTCCTTTTTGCAGAGGTGGTTCAAAAGTACCCCTTTTTCTTTGAATATCAGACATAACCCTACCAATAAAATCAGAGTCAGTATAAATTTCAATAGCATAATAAGGTTCTAAAAGTACATTATCTGCCTTTTCAAGACCTTGACGAATAGCTCTATATGTCGCTTCTCTAAAATCCCCAGGCTCAGTATGTTTAAGATGGTCCTTGCCGTCAGTAAGGACAATATGTATATCTGTAATTGGACTACCAGTTAATATACCAATATGAGTTTTTTCATAAATATGTTTTTCAATTAATTTATGCCAATGACTGGGAAGTCGTTCCTTGTCACAAAGACTTTCATAAGTAATGCCACTACCTCTAGGTGCCGGCTCAAGCCTAAATCTAACCTCAGCATAGTGACGCATAGGCTCAAAATGACCATAACCAATAACTGGTTTTAATATAGTTTCTCTATACTGTACTCTAGGTGGCTTAAATTCAATATCTATTTTAAATCTATCCTTAATCTGTCTTTGAAGTACCTCTAGCTGAATTTTGCCCATAACATAAATAAGTATTTCCTTTGCCTCACTATTAAAGTGAACAGAAAGTGATGGTTCTTCACTTTCTACAATCTTAAATACTTTCATAACTCTATGAACATCAGTATTATCTAATATTTTTACTCCTGCCTCCAAAGCTGATTTTAAATAATATTCCCTAGACTTAATATCTGTATTTTCAAGTGCTATAGTATTGCCACAAACAGGTGTTTTTAAACCTGCTACAGCAAAAATATCTCCAGCCTTAGCAACTTTTCCACTATTAAATTTTAATCCTGTATAAAATCGAATTTCATTTATTTTTTCACTATTCTCAAATTTAACCTCATCTTTAACATTAATTCTACCACTTAAGCACTTTAAAAATGTAAGTCGAGTATCAATATTTCTAATTTTATAAACAACTGCCTTAAAATCAGTATTTTCATCATAATTAGTAAATGTAAGCCTATCAAAAATATCTAAAAAAGACTTAACAGAGTTATCATCAATAGCAGACCCCTTAATAATAGGATAAATATCTCTTAATTTTATAAGCATTGCTAATGTATTTTCAATATCTACTTGAGTATATTCTCCAGATAAATATTTACCTAAAAATTCCTCATTATTTTCTGCTACAGTTTCAGCACAATCTATTATATTATTAATATAGACAATGTTTTCTGTTAATCTTGACTTAATATCCTCAATAACATCGTCCATATTAATATCTTGTCTATCTGCCTTATTAACAAATATAAATGTAGGAATATTATATCTTTTAAGCAAGTTAAAAAGGGTAGTAGTGTGACTTTGAACACTGTCCGGACCACTAATAACAAGTATTGCATAATCTAAAGCTAAAAGTGACCTTTCAGCTTCTGGCGAAAAGTCAATATGCCCTGGAGTGTCAATAAAATAGTAGGTATTTCCATTGTAATCAAACTGTGCTTGGTCAGCAAAAATAGTAATACCTCTTTCTTTTTCTATATCATTTGTATCCAGATTTGAAGTTTTGTTATTAACTTGTCCCATTGTGCGTACACTGCCTGTTATATATAACAATTTATCAGATAGTGTGGTTTTACCTGCATCTACATGGGCAAGTATACCTATTGTTTTTTTCATAGTTTTTATATATCGTAAATTATAATTTAATACAGTAACTTAACAATTATTTGTAAGGAATAAGTAGTATACTATTTTTAGTATCAAACATTGTTCACTAATTTCAATAATATGAATATAAATAAACAAAGATTTTTTGAAATTATTCTAAAATCGTATATAATACAATCTCAAAATTCTTATTATTTAGAAATATTAACTTTAAGTAAATTCAAGGACTATTATTTCCCTATTTGCATAACTACACTTCAACCAAAAACAAATAGACAAATCATTTGTTGCAAGTCTATAGCGAACTTCCTTTGAATTAAATTTAATATATATATGAAAACACATTTTTCATATATATATTAATATACTTTCAAATACTTATAAACCTCATATATTTCTTTAAATCCCTCAAAAACAGTGTCAACTAGCTTTGAAGAATAAAAATCTATATTATCATAATCCTCATAGCGAACATAAGTTATCCACTTTTTCTGTGCTAATAAATTGACATTATCAGATAAGTCCTTATTAAAAATTCTCTTGTAATCTTCACCTTCAATATCAAAGCGAGATTTATTACCAATAGATACAATACGACTACAACTAGCAGGGTCAGCGTTTATTTTAGCTCTAAGCAATGCCATAGTTTGAGGATTATCACCAAAAAAAAGACCATACCTCCACCAATCAGCTGACATTTCAAAGAAAAATCCTGGAGCATTATGTGGCATAGAACCCTTTGTTAAAGGATTTTTAAAAAAGAACCACTTACACAACTTATAAGG
>UQRG01000032.1 GCA_900543365.1 uncultured Eubacterium sp.
ATGGAGAGTTACTAACTGAAAAGCAACGGTCTGTTATGTCTAGCTACTATTTTGATGATTATTCGTTAAATGAAATTGCTGAAGAACATTCTATAACTAGACAGGCTGTTCAAGATATGATTAAAAGAACTGAAAAGCTTCTTAATCAATATGAAGAAAAGCTTATGCTTGTGGATAAGTATCTAAACCGCAAAAATAAGGTTGATATGGCTTTAAATGAAATTGACGCTTTGATAAATGAGGGTAATGATAAGCTGCTTCAGGTAAGAAGTTTGGTGTCTGGTATTTTGGATTAGGAGGCTTATATGGCTTTTGAAAGTTTATCAAACAAGCTTCAACAGGTTTTCTCAAATCTTAAGGGCAAGGGCAAGCTTACTGAAAAAGATGTAAAAGCTGCTATGCGTGAGGTTAAGTTGGCTTTGCTTGAGGCTGATGTAAATTTTAAGATAGTTAAAGATTTTATAAACAAGGTTAGCGAAAAGGCTGTTGGTGAGGAAGTTCTTACTGGACTTAATCCAGCACAGCAAGTTATTAAGTTTGTTAATGACGGACTTGTAGAGCTTATGGGAAGTTCTCAGTCAAAGCTTACCTTTAGTTCAAAATCTCCTACTATATATATGATGGTTGGTTTACAAGGTGCAGGTAAAACTACTACTGTAGGCAAGCTTGCCGGTCAGCTTAGAAAACAAGGTAAAAAGCCTTTATTGGTTGCCTGTGATGTTTACAGACCTGCTGCTATAAAGCAGTTACAGGTTGTAGGCTCAACTTACAACATTCCAGTCTTTGAAATGGGTCAAGGCAATCCTGTTGAAATTTCTAAAAAGGCTGTTGAATTTGCTAATAATAATGGTCACGATATTGTTATCATTGATACGGCAGGTAGACTTCATATTGATGAAGAACTTATGGATGAGCTTGTAAATATCAAAAATGAAGTTAGACCACAAGAAATTCTTCTGGTTATTGATGCTATGACTGGTCAGGATGCAGTTAATGTAGCTGAAACATTTAATAATAGATTAGGTGTTGACGGTGTTATTATTACTAAGATGGATGGTGACACAAGAGGTGGTGCTGCATTATCTGTTAGGGCTGTTACTGGTAAGCCTATTAAATATGTAGGTATGGGTGAAAAGATGGAAGATTTAGAACCATTTTACCCAGATAGAATGGCATCCCGTATCCTTGGTATGGGCGATGTGTTAAGTCTTATTGAAAAAGCACAAAGTGCCTATGATGAGGAACAGGCTAAGGAGCTTGAAAAGAAAATGAGAACTCTTGATTTTAATCTTGAGGACTTTTTAAATCAGCTCCAACAAATTAAGAAAATGGGACCTTTAAAAGATTTGATGAAGATGATTCCCGGTGTTGGTAGTAAGGTAAATATTGATGATTTAAATATTGATGATAATGCTACTAAGCATATTGAGGCAATTATACAGTCAATGACTAAAAAGGAAAGACAAAACCCAGATATTTTAAATGGTTCTCGTAAGAGGAGAATTGCTAAGGGTTCAGGTACATCTATTCAAGAGATTAACAAACTTTTAAAGCAGTTTGAAGAAATGAAGAAGATGATGAAAATGATGAATGGTATGGCTAAAGGCAAGAAAGGCTTTGGTGGTTTTGGAGGTCTTGGCAAGTTCAAAATGCCATTTTAATTAATTGGCTTATTACTTTTAATAAGATATAGATAAATTTACTAAGGAGGTGAATGTAAAGTGGTAAAGATTAGATTAACTAGATTAGGTGCTAAGAAGAGTCCTTTCTATAGAATTGTTGTTGCTGATTCAAGAAATGCAAGAGGTGGTAAGGCTATCGCTCAGTTAGGTTACTATGATCCTTGCAAGGAACCTGTTGAATTAAAGGTTAATGTAGAAGAAGCAAAGAAGTGGTTAAGCAATGGTGCTCAGCCTACTGATACTGCAAAGGCTTTATTAAAGAAGGCTGGCGTTATCGAAGCATAATCAGGAGGTACTGCCATGAAAGAATTGCTTGAAATACTTGCTAAACATCTTGTTGATGACCCTGATGCAGTTGTTGTCAATGAGAGAATGGACGATGATGCTCTTATTCTTGAGTTGACTGTTGCTCCTGATGATATTGGCAAGGTAATTGGTAAGCAAGGTAGAATAGCTAAGGCTATAAGAACCTTTATTAAATCTGCTGCTGGCCGTGAGGATAAAAAAGTAGTAGTTAAAATTATGTAATAATCAGGGTGTTGTATTCTTTTATACAACACCTTTTTGCTATTTGCAAGCAAAAAGTTTTAAATTATTTGAGGTATGGTATATGGAAAATTATTTTGTAGTAGGTAATATTGTAAATACTCAAGGAATAAAAGGTGAGGTTAGGGTAATGCCTACTGTTGATGATGTAGCTAGATTTAAACTTTTAGACCATATTTTTGTGGATAGAAAGGGTAATATTAAGGAATATGAGGTTGAAAATGTTAGATTTCATAAGCAGTTTGTGTTGTTAAAACTTAAAGGTGTAGATGATATGAACACAGCAGAAACATTAAAAGGTACAGTTGTTAAAATTACTGAAGATATGGCTGTTCCTTGTGAAGAAGATGAATATTATATTAAAGACCTTTATGATATGAAAGTTGTTACTGTTGATGGAGAAGAACTTGGTGTTATTAGTGATGTAATATTTACTGGTGCTAATGATGTTTATGCTGTAAAGAATACTAGTGGTAATGAAATTCTTATTCCAGCTATAAAAGATTGTATTATAAGTGTTGATGTTGAAAACAATTTAATGACTGTTAAACTTTTGGAGGGTTTGAGATAATGAAGTTTTATATCTTGACTCTTTTCCCTGATATGATTAAAGATGGATTAAGCCATTCAATTATAAAAAGAGCTTGCAATGAGGGTACTATAAGTATTGAGACTATTGATATTAGGGATTTTTCAAATAATAAGCACAGGCATATTGACGATTATCCTTATGGTGGTGGTGCTGGTATGGTTATGCAGCCACAGCCTATTTATGATGCTTATATGAGTATAAAACCTAAGTTAAGTGAAAATTGTCCTGTTGTTTATATGACACCTCAGGGTAAAACTTTTAATCAAGAAAAAGCAAAAAATCTTTCTAAACTTGAAGATATGGTTATTCTTTGTGGTCATTATGAGGGTGTTGACGAAAGAATAATTGAAGAAATTGTAACTGATGAAATTTCTATTGGTGATTTTGTACTTACTGGTGGCGAGCTTGCTGCTATGACAGTTATTGATGCTGTAGCAAGACTTATACCAGGTGTTCTTAATAAAGAAGAAAGTTTTCAAGAAGAAAGCTTTTCTGATAATTTGTTGGAGTATCCACAGTTATGGGTAGAAAAGTGCCAGCTGTGCTTTTAAGTGGTCATCATCAGAATATTGAAAAATGGAGAAAAGAAAAGTCATTGGAGCGAACTAAGGCAAAAAGACCGGATTTGTTAGAAAAAGATAATATTTAGTTTAAATTAATGTTTATTGAAGATAGGGTTGTAAATTATGATTTTTTTTAATTATTTCTTTTACATTAAATTTACAAAAATTCTGTTAAAATGATTGAAAAAAAATTATATTTGGTTTACAATTACTTTAGATATGAGAAAGTATATACATTGGGATAAAGGAGGCTGAAAGATGTATTCAGTAAGTTTAAGTCAGATTGCAAAAGAGTTTAATCTCAAAAATTTAACAGAAGAAATAGATATTAGTAAAATTAATATAGATACACCTGGTGTAAACCGTCCTGCTATTCAGCTTGCAGGTTTTTTTGACTATTTTGACAGTGAAAGAATACAGGTTATTGGACTTGTAGAGTACAGCTATTTATCAAAACTTACACCAGAATTTAGGCAAGAAACATTGGAAAAACTTTTTCAGTACAAAATGCCGGCTGTCATTATTTCAAGAGGCTTAACACCTCATCCGGAAATGATGTTTTATGCTAAGGAAAAGCAAATTCCTATATTACAGACAGAGGATACTACATCAGAGTTTACAAGTGAGCTTTTAAAGTGGCTTAAGGTTGAGCTTGCTCCAAGAACAACAATACACGGTGTTCTTGTTGATGTATATGGTGAAGGTGTTCTTATTACTGGTGAAAGTGGCATTGGCAAAAGTGAGGCAGCTCTTGAGCTTGTTAAGAGAGGTCATAGATTAGTTGCTGATGACGCTGTTGAAATAAAAAAGGTTTCTCATAATTCTTTAATTGGTACTTGTCCTGAACTTATTAGATACTTTATTGAGGTTAGAGGTATTGGTATAATAAATGTTAAGCAGATGTTCGGTGTTCAGTCAGTTAAGGATAGTCAAGAAATTGACCTTATTATTAAACTTGAATATTGGGAAAAGGGTAAGGTTTATGACCGACTTGGTATAAAAGAGGAATATATGGACATTTTAGGTAATAAAGTAATTTGTCACGCTATTCCAGTTAGACCTGGTAGAAATCTTGCTATTATTTGTGAGTCTGCTGCTGTAAACTGCCGTCAAAAGAAGATGGGCTATAATGCAGCTAAGGCTCTTAACGATGCTATTATGAATAGTGCTATGAAGGGTTGATGAATATTATGTATTATTTAGGTATTGATTTAGGTGGAACTAATATTTCTGTTGGTATTGTTGATGAAAATGGTAATATCCTAGCTAAAACATCTACTCCTACTATGAACGGCAGACCTGCTGAGGATATTCTCGATGATATGGCAACTTTATGTCATAAACTTATAGATGAACTTAAGATAGAAGTTAAAGATATTGAATCTATGGGTGTAGGTATGCCGGGTACTATGGATAAGGCTAAGGGCGTATCGCTTTATTCTAACAATCTTAATTTTAATAACATTAATGTTATTGAAGAAATGAAAAAGAGAATAGATTTACCTTGTTATATTGAAAATGATGCGAACTGTGCCGCTATAGGTGAAAATGTTTGTGGTGTGGCTTACGGCAGTAAAAATCTTATTTATATTACAATTGGTACAGGTTTAGGTGCTGGTATTATTATAAATGGTAAGGTTTTTGATGGCTCTTTTGGCGGAGGTGGCGAAGCTGGTCATATGGTTATTGTTGCTGAAGGTGAGGAGTGTACTTGTGGTAGAAAAGGTTGTTGGGAGGCTTATGCTTCAGCATCAGCTTTAAGACGGGAAGGCAGAATTGCTGCTGCAAAATATCCTAATAGTAAGATTTATGACCTTGTTGATGGTAACATTAAGCTTATTGATGCCAAGACTGTTTTTGATGCAGCGGACTTAGGTGATGAAGTTGCTCTTGATATTATTGATAAGTATATTAAGTACCTTGCTATTGGTATGGTAAATCTTGTTAATATATTCCAGCCGGAGGCTATTATTATAGGTGGTGGTGTTTGTGCACAAGGTGACAAGGTAATTAAACCTCTTACTAAGATTTTAAATGAGCGAGTATATGGTGGTGACCTTAAGACTAAGATTTGTGTTGCTACACTTGGAAATGATGCAGGTCTTGTAGGTGCTGCTATGCTTGGCAAAATCAACAGAGAGGAAATTTAATAAATGAATATTGTTGATGATTTAATAAAAATTGTTGGTTCTGAAAATGTACTTCAAAATGAGCCTATGAGTAAGCATACTACATTTAGAATTGGTGGGAATGCTGATGTTTTTGTTACTCCAAATACAACAGAGAGTCTTGAATCTATTATAAGTTATGTTACCAATAACAATATTCCTTATTATATAATTGGTAATGGTAGCAATCTTCTTGTTAAGGATAATGGCTTTAGAGGTGTAATTATTCAACTTTATAAAAAGTTTGCTAATATAGTGGTTAATGATAATGTAATTACAGCACAGGCTGGAGCTTTGCTTTCCGCTGTTGCTAAGACTGCTTTAAATAATTCGCTTACAGGTATGGAGTGTCTAAGTGGTATTCCTGGTACTATTGGTGGTGCTGTTTGTATGAATGCTGGTGCTTATGGTGGAGAAATGAAAGACATTGTTGTAAAAACTAAAGTTATACACAATGGCAAAATAGAAACTATAAGCAACAATGACTCAGATTTTGGATACAGAAAAAGCAAAATTATGAGTGAAAATATGATTGTTGTTGAAACAGTTTTAAGTCTTGAAAAAGGTAATAAAGAAGAAATACAATCTAAAATGTGTGACCTTTTGACACAAAGAAATTCTAAACAGCCAGTTGAATTGCCAAGTGCAGGAAGTACATTTAAAAGACCAGAAGGCTATTTTGCTGCTAAACTAATTGACGATAGCGGTTTGAGAGGATATAGTGTCGGTAAAGCTCAGGTTAGTCCTAAGCATTGTGGATTTGTTGTTAATAATGGAGGAGCAACTGCTAAAGATGTACTTACACTTATGCACAATGTTTCTAGTGTTGTTGAGGATAATTTTGGTGTTAAATTAGAGCCAGAAGTAAGAATAATTGGTGAGTAGTTTGAAATATAATTTAACGAACAAATAAGTTTAATGTATGGTAGAACATTGTTTACCATATAAAAGTAGTCATCAAAGCTGGCATTGCTAGTAAATAAAAAATAAATTAAACTAAAGATGATGGGAGTGGATAATATGAGATGTGTAATTGTAACTGGTATGTCTGGTGCAGGCAAAAGTACAGTTTTAAAGTTTTTGGAGGATATTGGATATTTTTGTGTTGATAATTTACCTCCAAGTCTTATATCAAAGTTTATTGATTTATGTTCAACTCCCAACTCAAATATGGCAAATGTAGCTATTGGTGTCGATATAAGAGGAGGAAAGTTATTTGGTGACCTTGCTAATTTTCTTTCTGAAATAAAAACAGATGAAAACAAAAGTTTTGAAATACTTTATCTTGATAGCGAAAATGAGGTACTTCTTAAAAGATATAAGGAGTCAAGACGCCAACACCCACTTAATATAAAGGGTGAAAGGCTTATTGATGGCATTAAAAGCGAAAGAAAACAGCTTGAAAACATTAAAAAAATGGCTGACTATATAATTGATACTTCTCATATGCTTACAAGACAGTTAAGAACTCAGTTAAGTGAAATTTTTCTTGAAGAAAAGCGTTTTGAAAGCCTAATGATAACTGTGTTGAGTTTTGGCTTTAAATACGGTATTCCAAGTGATGCTGACCTTGTGTTTGATGTTAGATTTTTACCTAATCCATTTTATATTGATGAGCTAAAGCCACTTACTGGCAATGATGTTGCTGTGAGAGATTATGTAATGAAGTGGCAGGAGGCTCAAATATTTAGAGATAAGCTTACAGATATGTGTGAGTTCCTTATACCTAACTATATTAAGGAAGGTAAAAATCAGCTTGTTATTGCTGTTGGCTGTACTGGTGGTAAGCATAGAAGTGTGACTTTGGCTAATGAACTTTATAATAACTTAAAGTCAAAAGGTCATAGTGTAATTATTGCCCACAGAGATATTGACAAAGATGCAAAGAGGTAGTATACTTATTTGTGTATGATTATTTAACAAATTTTTAATAGTTTGTATTTGCTGTGTACAATGTGGAGGTGGCTTATGTCTTTTTCATCGGATATTAAGTCTGAATTGCTTTCTAATATGTTGACTATTCAAGACCAACATTGTAAAATTGCAGAACTTGAGGCTATAATTAATATTTGTGGTTATGTAAGTGCAGATAACTGTTACAAATTTATTGTTATACATAGTGATAACATTGATATTTTGAAACTAGCTATAGACTTAATAGCTGATATTTTTAACATAACTATTAATTTTAGTAATAACGAAATTGTTATTAAGGATAGTAATTTAGTAGATAATATGATAAGAATATTGGGTATTAAAGATAGTAATGACTTTAGTCTTAATGCACCAATTAACCCTAAAAGCGTAGTAAGAAATTGCTGTAAAAGAGCGTATATTCGTACTGCATTTGTGTGTTGCGGTTCTGTAAATGACCCAAGCAAGCATTATCACCTTGAATTTGCTGACAATGACTATGAACATTCTAAAAATCTGGTAGAACTTATAAGTGATTTTGGCATTGAAATGAAGATTGTTGAAAGAAAAAATCGCTATGTTGTTTATTGCAAGGAGGCAGAGCAAATTGTAGACTTAATTAATGTTATGTCTGCATATAAAGCTTTGTTAGAATTTGAAAATCTTAGAGTTGTTAAGGAAGTTAGGAATAATGTAAACCGAATTGTAAATTGCGAAACTGCTAATATTAACAAAATTGTCAATACTGCTGTTAGACAAATAGATGATATTAATTATATAGCAGAAAGTAAGGGATTAGATTATTTGCCTGAAAACCTTAGGACTATAGCCGAAGTTAGACTCTTATATCCTGATTCAAGTCTAAAAGAGTTGGGAGAGTATCTTAATCCGCCTATTGGTAAATCAGGTGTTAATCACAGACTAAAAAAAATTCATGAAATTGTTGAAGATTTAAAAGGGGGACATTGTTATGATTAAGCAAGATATAAAAGTAGGTTCAAGTATGATTGAAAGACCAATTCCTATGTTAGTTCAGACTGCGGGTAGATTTTCAAGTAGCCTTAGACTTACTATGGACAACAAGGAGATTAACCTTAAGAGTATTATGGGTGTTATATCTATTGGTACGCTTACAGGTCATAATGTAACAGTTTATGCTGATGGTGCTGATGAGAAAGAAGCTCTTGGTGCTATTGTTGAATTTTTAAGCTAATTTATTTTTTACTTAATATTTTTGTAGACTATGATAAAGAGGAGTAAATAATTACACTTCTAAGAGAGATGTACTCGTGGCTGTAAGGTACATTGTTGTAAGGATTATTGAAGGTAGCTTTGGAGTCTTTGTGCTGAAATAGTAGTAGGCACAGCGTTTGCTGCGTTAAAGTTTTTTAAGAGCCTGCTTTTATGTGGGAATTAAGGTGGTACCACGGATACTTTCGTCCTTAAAGATGAAGGTATCTTTTTTTATATATTATAGTAATTTACAAACTAAAGAAACAAATAACTCTAGGAGGAAACAAAAATGATGAAAGAAATGGCAAAAAGCTATGACCCTTCCATTGAAGAAAGAATTTATCAAAACTGGCTTGATAAGGGTTATTTCCACGCCGAAGTTGACAAAAATAAGGAGCCTTTTACTATTGTAATTCCACCTCCAAATATTACTGGTCATCTTCATATGGGACACGCTTTAGATGAAACTATGCAGGATATTCTTATTCGTTGGAAAAGAATGCAGGGTTACAATGCTCTTTGGATTCCAGGTACTGACCACGCAGCAATTTCAACAGAGGTTAAGATTGTTAATAAAATGCGTGAAGAAGGTCTTACTAAGGAGGATGTTGGAAGAGATGGCTTCCTTAAGAGAGCTTGGAAGTGGAAAGAGGAATACGGCGGAACTATTCTTAATCAGTTAAAAAAATTAGGTTCATCTTGCGATTGGGATAGAGAAAGATTTACAATGGATGAGGGTCTTTCTGATGCCGTACTTACAGTATTTTGCAAGTTGTACGAAAAAGGATATATTTATCAAGGCGAAAAACTTATTAACTGGTGTCCAACTTGTCAGACAACTATATCTGATGCTGAAGTTGAACACGAAGATAAACAAGGTGGATTTTGGCATATTAAATATCCTATTAAAGATACTAATAGATTTCTTGAGTTTGCCACTACTAGACCAGAAACTATGTTAGGTGATACTGCTATTGCTGTTCATCCAGATGATGATAGATACAAAGATGTTGTAGGAAAGGTTTGTATAGTTCCTTTTGTAAATAGAGAAATACCTATTATTGCTGATACTTATGTTGATATGGAATTTGGTACAGGTGTAGTTAAGATTACCCCTGCTCATGACCCTAATGACTTTGAAGTTGGTGAAAGACACAATTTAGCTAAAATCAATATTTTAAATGATGATGGTACAATTAATGCCAATGGTGGCAAGTTTGAGGGTATGGATAGATATGAGGCTAGAAAGCAAATTATCGAAGAACTTGATGAAATGGGTCTTTTCATTAGAAAAGAAGATATTAATCACGCTGTAGGTACTCACGATAGATGTCATACTGTTATTGAGCCTCTTATTAAAAAGCAGTGGTTTGTAAAGATGGAAGAACTTGCAAAACCTGCTCTTGATGCTTATTATAATAAGGACTTAAAGTTTGTTCCAGATAGATTTGGTAAGATTTATACTCATTGGTTAGAGGATATTCACGATTGGTGTATTTCAAGACAGCTTTGGTGGGGTCACAGAATTCCTGCTTACTACTGTGATTGTGGTGAGGTTATTGTATCTAAGACAGCACCTACTGTTTGTCCTAAGTGTGGTGGCACTCATATTGTTCAAGATGAGGATTGTCTTGATACTTGGTTCTCATCTGCCTTATGGCCTTTCTCAACTTTAGGTTGGCCAGAAAAGACACCTGAGCTTGAACACTTCTACCCAACTAGTGTCCTTGTAACAGGCTATGATATTATATTCTTTTGGGTTGTAAGAATGGTATTTTCTGCTATTGAGCAAATGGGTGAAGTTCCGTTTAAGACAGTTCTTATTCACGGTCTTGTAAGAGATAGTCAAGGTAGAAAAATGAGTAAATCTCTTGGTAATGGTATTGACCCACTTGAAATCATTAAGGTTGCTGGTGCTGATGCTTTAAGACTTACTCTTATTACTGGTAATGCTCCTGGTAATGATATGAGATTTTACAACGAAAAAGTAGAAAACAGCAGAAACTTTGCTAACAAACTTTGGAATGCTTCAAGATTTGTAATGATGCATATTGGTGATAGTGAGCCTAAGTTTGATAAAGATGCTTTAACTGCTGCTGACAGATGGATTTTAAGTAAGGTTAATTCACTTGCTAAAAATGTTACAGCTAACCTTGATGCTTATGAGCTTGGTATTGCTGTTCAGAATGTATATGATTTTATCTGGGACGAATACTGTGACTGGTATATTGAAATGGTTAAGCCTAGACTTTATAATCAAGAGAATCCAACAAGAGAGGCGGCTCTTTGGACATTAAAGACAGTTCTTATTAATGCTCTTAAGCTTCTTCATCCATTTATGCCGTTTGTTACTGAAGAAATATTTACTTCTATTCAGAGTGAGGAAGAAACAATTATGCTTTCTAAGTGGCCTCAATATAGCGAAGAATTTAACTTTGCTGATGATGAAAAGGCTATTGAGTTGATGAAAGAGGCTATTAAGTCAATTAGAAATATTAGAGCAGAAATGAATGTTGCTCCTAGTAAAAAGGCTAATGTAATTGTTGTAAGTGACAATGAAGAAGTTAGAAGTATTTTTGAAAAGGGTAAGGTATTCTTTGCTCCTTTGGCTTATGCTAGTGATGTTATAGTTCAGGCTGACAAGACTGGTATTAGTGATGATGCAGTGTCTACAGCTATTCATAATGGCGTAATTTATATGCCTTTTGCTGAACTTGTTGATATAGCTAAGGAAAAGGAAAGACTTGCAAAGGAAAAGGAAAAGCTTATTAAGGAAGTTGAAAGAGTTGAAAAGAAACTTTCTAATCAAGGCTTTGTTTCTAAGGCACCTGAAAAGGTTATTAATGAAGAAAAGGCTAAACTTGAAAAGTACAGCTCAATGTTAAAGAGTGTTGAGGAACAGATTGCAAGGTTAGGCTAATTTATTTATATTTATACTAAAAGTAGGCTGTTGCATTTAATTGCAACAGCCTACTTTTATACTTATTTTAATTTGTTTGCAAATTCGGGAAAAACTTTAATACTTCTTTCTAAAATACCTTTAGTATATGCTATAAAAATACCATAATTAGTAATAGGTACACCTTGTTCATTACACAAATAAATTCTGTGTTTCATTTCTTTTTCATTAAGAGTACAGCCACCACAATGAATAACTGCCTTATATTTACTTAAATCTTTAGGAAATTCAGTACCACTAAAAAATTCGTAATGAACATTTTTGCCACAATGTTCATCAAGCCATTTAGGTATTTTAACTGTGCCAATATCGTTACATTGTCTGTGGTGAGTGCAGCCTTCTGCAATTAATATTGTGTCACCGTCTTTTAAATTATCTATAGCTCGAACTGCCTTAATTGCATTGTCAAGGTCACCCTTGTAGCGGGCAAAAAGTATAGAAAATGATGTAAGGAAAATATCATCTGGTACAACAGTTTTAACATAGCCAAAGGCTTGAGAATCTGTAATTACCATTTTAGGCTTTTTTCCTAAGTTATTAAGCGTTTCTTTTAACTCTGTATCTCTTGTAACTACTGAAACAGCACCAGCCTCTAAAATATCTCTTATTGTCTGCTGTTGTGGAAGAATAAGTCTACCTTTTGGTGCTGCCTTATCAATAGGAACTACAAGAATAACTAAATCATTTGGTTCAAGCTTGTCGCCTATTATTTTTAAGGTTATGTTTTCATTCGGTACAAGGTGAGAAATCTTTTCTTTAAGTTCCCATATATTTTCTTTTGTTTCTGTGCTTACCCATATAGAATTATTTATATGATATTTATTTTTTACTTTGTCTGCTTTGTTAAGTATAATTAAGTATGGCAAATTCTTTTCTTTAAATGCGTTTATGATTTCATTATCCTCTGGTTGAAGTCCTATTGTGCCATCAACAACTAAAAGGGCAATATCAGTTTTGTTTAAAACCTGATAGCTTTTTTCAATTCGCATTTTGCCAAGTTCACCAGTATCGTCAATACCTGGTG
>UQRG01000033.1 GCA_900543365.1 uncultured Eubacterium sp.
TTGTAGGCCCAAGACCAGCTCTTTGGAATCAGTTTGACTTAATAGCTGAAAGAGATAAGTATGGTGCTAACAATGTTGTACCAGGACTTACTGGTTGGGCACAAATTAATGGCAGAGATGAATTGCCTATTGATGTTAAGGCAAAATTTGACGGTGAATATGTAAAAAAAATGAGTCTTTTATTTGATATTTTTATATTATTTAAGACTGTTGTTTCTGTTTTTAAGGCTGACGGAGTTCAGGAGGGTAAAAATGAAAGTAATCCTAACAGGTAAAAACAGCTACATAAGTAACAATACCTGTACTTATATTAATTCATTAGGCTTTGAGGCAAAGTGTATTTCAATAAGAAATGGTATTGACAGCATTGACTTTAGAGGAGTTGATGCTGTTATTCATTGTGCAGCTATTGTTCACAAAAAAGAGGCTGATTATAAAAATGAATATGATAATATTAATTACAGCTTAACTGTTGACCTAGTCAACAAGGCATTAAAAAGTGGTGTTAAGCATTTTGTTTTTTTATCAACTATGGCTGTATATGGCAAAACTACCGGAGAAATTAATAGTAAAACTCCTTTAGCACCAACTACTCTTTATGGCAAAAGTAAGCTAAAGGCAGAAGAGTATCTTTTGTCTAATATTAAAGATAAAATGAAAGTATCTATTATAAGACCACCTATGGTTTATGGCAAAAATTGTGTAGGAAATTATAACAAGTTAGCTAAAATTGCTAAGTTAACACCAATTATACCTGATACAAAGAATAAAAAAAGCCTTATTTATATTGAAAATTTGGCTTATTTAATAGGCAATATTATTAAAGAGGGTAAAGAGGGTATATTTATGCCTATGGATAATGAATATGTAACAACAGCTAAAATTATGAAACTTATTTCTAATAAACCCGTGTCAGTTTTGTTAGGTTCAATATTGAAATTAGTGCCTTTTAATATAGTTAAAAAGTCCTTTGGAACTCTTTTTTATAGCGAAGAAATTGCAACAAAGGTAGATTATGTATCTGTTAATAAGGCTGTGAGGTTAAGTGAAAAATGAAAATATATGTAGATGCTGATGCTTGTCCTGTAGTTAAACAAACTGAAAAAGTTGCTAAAAAATACAACATATCAGTTATTCTTATTTGTGATACTAACCATATAATTAATTCTGATTATAGTGAAGTGTTAATAGCTGATACAGGTTCAGATTCTGTGGATATAGTCCTTGTTAATAAGTGTAACAAAGGTGATATTGTTGTTAGTCAAGACTATGGTGTAGCTGCTATGGCTTTGGGTAAGGGGGCGTATCCAATTCATCAAAGTGGTAAATGGTATACTAATGAAAACATAGATTCTATGCTTATGCAAAGGCATATGTCTAAAGTTGCTAGACGAAGTAAAAGTAAGGTACATATTAAAGGACCTAAGAAAAGAACTGAAGAAGATAATATAAGATATGAACAATCGTTGGAAAAACTTGTGGATAAGTTGTTAAGTGAGGTGTAAAATATGGATTTTTTACCAGTAACTGTTGAGGATATGAAAAAAAGAGGTTGGGAACAGCCGGATTTCATATATGTAAGTGGTGATGCTTATGTTGACCACCCATCATTTGGTGCAGCTATTATTACTCGTATGCTTGAAAGTAAGGGCTATAAGGTATGTATTATACCACAGCCTAATTGGAAAACTACAGATGATTTTACTAAATTTGGCAAGCCTAAAATAGCCTTTTTAGTAAGTGGTGGAAACATTGATTCTATGGTTAATCATTACTCAGTAGCCAAGAAAAAAAGAGATAAAGATTTGTATTCTCCAGGTGGAGAAGGTGGACATAGACCAGACAGAGCAACTATTGTGTATTGTCAAAAAATAAGAGAGGCTTACGGTAACTCTGTTACTATTATGATTGGTGGTATTGAGGCTAGTTTAAGACGATTATCTCACTATGATTATTGGGATAATAAAGTTAGAAGGTCAATTCTTTTGGATTCGCAAGCTGACATACTTATGTATGGTATGGGAGAACATCAAATAGTTGAACTGGCAGAGGCTCTTGAAAGTGGTATTGAGGCAAAGGATATTACATTTGTTAGGGGTACTGTTTATAAGACCAAAACTCTTGAAAATATTTACGATGATTATATTGAGTTACCTCATTTTAAAGAAAGCTCTAAGGATAAAAAGGTATATGCAGAAGGTTTTTTAAAGCAGTATGAAAATACTGATGCAATTACAGCCAAAATACTTGTTGAACCATATAATGACTGTTATGTTGTTCAGAATAAGCCTGCACTACCTCTTACTCAATCAGAGTTTGACTATAGCTATGGTTTACCTTATATGCGTAATTATCATCCAATGTACGAGGAAAAAGGTGGTATACCTGCTATTGAGGAAGTTAAGTTTAGTATTATAAGTAATAGAGGTTGTTTTGGCAGCTGTAATTTTTGTGCTTTAGCTTTTCATCAGGGTAGAGTAATACAAGCCAGAAGTCATCAGTCAATACTTAGAGAAGCTGAAAAAATAACTTGGGAACCAGATTTTAAGGGATATATTCACGATGTAGGCGGTCCTACTGCTAATTTTAGACAGCCAGCTTGTGACAAACAGCTTACAAAGGGTGCTTGTAAAAATAGACAATGCCTTTTTCCAGATGCTTGTAAAAATTTAAAGGTTGACCATAGAGATTATGTTAAACTTTTGAGAAAATTAAGAGAAGTACCTAGAGTAAAAAAGGTATTTGTTCGTTCTGGTATAAGATATGATTACTTAATTTATGATAAAGACGAAACATTTTTTAATGAATTATGTAAGTATCATATAAGTGGTCAGCTTAAGGTTGCACCGGAACATATTGTTCCTAAAGTTTTAGGTAAAATGGGCAAGCCATCAAGAGAAGTTTATGACAGATTTACAAAAAAGTTTTATGAAATAAACAAGAAAATAGTGCCTTATTTAATGAGTTCTCATCCAGGCAGTGACTTAAAGGCTGCAGTTGAACTTGCTGAATATTTAAGAGATTTAGGTTATATGCCAGAGCAAGTACAGGACTTTTATCCAACTCCAGGCACTCTTTCAACTTGTATGTTCTATACAGGTATTGACCCAAGAACTAATGAGGAAGTTTATGTGCCTAAAACTCCCCACGAAAAAGCTATGCAGAGGGCTTTAATACAGTATAGACTGCCTAGGAATTATGACCTTGTAAATGAGGCACTTCATAAGGCAGGCAGAAGGGATTTAATTGGTTTTGATAAACATTGTTTAATCAGACCAAGACGAGATAACAAGTCATTTGACCATAAGCCAAAGAAAAAGAATGTTGAAGTAAGTAAAAAGAGAAAGCCTATTAGAAATATACACAAGAAAAAAGGTAATAAATTGAGATAAAAAATAATCCCTAAATAGATTTGTTGTTCTATTTAGGGGTTATTATTATAAATTATTCTAACACTTTTTTCTGTACTATTCCGGCAACTTTTTTCTTTATTCTTTGTAGAGCATTATCAATACTTTTTTCTTCTTTATTCATTAATGTAGCAATTTGAGTATATGTTCTGCCTCTTAAATAATAAGCCAAAACTTCTTGTTCCATTTTACTTAATGTTTTTAATATTTCTCTTTCAAGTATTTTCAAATTTTCTCTGCCAATTACTTCATCTTCTGGATTGCCACCAGCTTTACTTAAAAAGTCAAGATAAGTATAGTCTTCGTCATCATTTGTAATAGGTCTGTCCATAGATATTGATGTATTAAGAGGAATATGTTTTTGTCTGCTGGCTGCCTTAATTGCACTTATTATTTGTCGATTTATGCAAAGTTCAGCAAAAGAAATAAAACTTGCCTCTTTTTCTGGGTTATAATCTCTAATTGCCTTATAAAGACCTACCATACCTTCTTGAATAACATCTTCCTTGTCTGCTCCAAATATAAAGTAACCTCTGGTTTTTTTTCTCAAAAGACTTTTACATTTATACTTAATTAGATAATCAAGAGCCAAATTATCGTTGCTATGCTGAACCAAATTAACAAGTTCTTCATAGCCCATATTAGCATATTTTTCCATTTTATCACCTCTTTAGCCTAAGCTGTTCTAAAAAGTTAGCAGCTTCACTATCCAGATTATCAATTAGCATATTGTTTTTAACTGGTTTATACTGGTGTATTTTTTCTGAAATAGCCTTGTTGTTGGCATTAACTTCAATATACAAATCTTTGGCAGACATTCTAAGAGCACCTTGGCTCATAATAATAACCTGTTCAAGACCATCAGAAGTAGCAACAGTTACATTACAGTTTCTTATTAAATCGTGAGTAGTTTTTTCAATATATTGGTCAGCAGTTTCAGCCTCTTTAGTATGTACTATGAAGATATTGCCTTCTCTTGTAACAGAGCCTTTGCCACCTTCAACCTTGTAAGCATCAAATACAAGTATAAGATTCATTTTCTTAGTACCTTGATAGTTACATAGTTGATTAATAAGGTTGCTTTTAGCTGCCTCAAGATTATCTTCAGCCAGTTTTTTAAGCTCGTCCCAAGCAAATATTATATTGTATCCATCAACTAACAGATAATCCTTGCTTTTCATTTTCGTGTTTCCTTATTTAATACAATTTTAAAAAATACCTATTATAGATTATAAATGATTTTCGTCATAATAACAATAGTTTTTTGCTTAAGATATATTGAAGATTTTATTTATAGTGTTGAAAAATAAAATTATTTATTTTATAATGAAATAGGGTGATTATATGAATATATCTCATTGGATAGCAGAAAATTTAAATTTACCGGAATTTGAAAATACTATTTATATTCTTATTAAAATATTGATTTCTATATTTAGTATATTTTTAGCAAATTTTTTGGTGAAAATTATAAGAAAGATTATACTAAAAAGCTTTTCTAAATTTTCTGCTGAAAGACATTCTGATACAGTAGCTTCATTACTTGCAAGTTTAGCAAAATACGCCGTTTATTTTATAATATTTTGTAATGTACTTGTTATGTGGGGTGTAAATATTACATCAATATTGGCATTAAGTGGTGCTGTTTCTGTAGCAATTGGTTTAGGTGCTCAAGATATTGTCAAGGATATGATGGCAGGACTTTTTATAATAATGGAAAACCAGTTTGGTGTTGGTGACATTGTTGAGTTAAATGGATTTAGTGGTAAAGTTGAATCTATAGGTATACGGACTACAAGAATAAGAAATGTTGACGGCAATGTGCATATTGTGCCAAATGGGCAGATTTCTATAGTTACTAATATGAGTAAAGGATTTAACAGAGCTGTTGTTGATGTTTCAGTAGCCTATGGTGAAGATATTGACAGAGTTTTTACTGTTCTAAAAAAAGAGTTTAAAAGAATATTTAATAACAATTTAATTGATGGTATCATTGATGAGCCTCAAGTATGGGGAATAAATGAGCTGGGGGACAGTGCTGTTGTTATAAGAATTGCTGCTGATAGCCGAATTGGTGAAAACTGGAGAATAGAAAGAGAACTTAGAAAATTTATACTTAAAAAGTTTGAGGAAGAAAATATAGAAATACCGTTTCCTCAAGTTGTAGTTCATAGTAAGGAGGATTGATTATGGATATTCAAATAGGGGATATTGTTACAATGAAGAAACAGCATCCTTGTGGTTCTAAAGATTGGAAAATATTGAGAATAGGTGCAGATTTTAGAATGGAATGTTGTGGTTGTGGTCACATTGTAATGTTACCTAGAGTAAAAGCTGAAAAAAACATAAAAAATGTAGAAAGAACAGAAAAATAGCTAGGTTTTAGTTGAATATTTTAATGAAGTATGTTAAAATATAGTAATTACTTAAAGGAGGTTATAGACAATGAGCTATAAGAAGGAATTTATTAAGTTTATGTGTGAAGCAGGTGTTTTGACATTTGGCGAATTTACACTTAAAAGTGGCAGAAAAGCCCCATATTTTATAAATACTGGCAATTACAAAACAGGTGAACATATTGCTAAGTTAGGTAAATTTTATGCTGAGTGTATTAAAGAAAATAATGTAGATGCTGATGTATACTTTGGACCGGCTTACAAGGGTATTCCTCTTGCTGTATCAGCAGCCATAGCTGTTTACGAAGAAACTGGTAAGTCTGTAAACTATGCTTTCAACAGAAAAGAAGCCAAGGACCACGGTGAGGGTGGTGTTATTGTAGGTCACAAGTTTAAAGATGGTGATAAGGTTGCTGTTATTGAAGATGTAATTACAGCAGGTACAGCTATTAGAGAAACTTTACCTATTCTTAAAAACACAGCTAATGTTAATGTAGAGTGTGTTATTATTTCTGTTGACAGAATGGAAAAAGGCAAGGGCGAAAAGTCAGCTGTTCAGGAAGTTTATGATGAATTTGGTATTAAGGTTTATCCTATAGTTACTGTTTGTGATATTATTGATTGTATTGAAGATGGTACTATTGATGGAAAGGAATACCTTGAGGCTATGAAAGAATATAGAAAGAACTATGGTATTCAATAATAAATTGTAAGATAATTGTAAACATTTGTTATTTGATTATTTCAATTGTTTCTGTTATAATAATAGCGTAAAATTAAATAAGAAGGGTGTGTGTTTATGAAAAGAATTATAAGCTTTGTGCTTGCTCTTACAATGCTCTTTTCCACATTGGCTTTTTCTACATCAGCTTATGCAGTAGAGTATGTAACTGTGTATCTTAATGATAAACTTGTGGACTTTCCAACTACTGATGCAAGACCACAGATTATCAATAACAGAACTTATGTTCCTGTAAGAAGAACTTGCGAGGCACTTGGTCTTACCCTTGACTGGAATTCTAAGACTGAAACTATGACATTGACTAGAGATGGTGTAGTTATTGCCCACACTATGCGTTCAAAGACTGTACTTGTTAATGGTGAGGCTAAGCTTTTTGATACGGCTTCTATTAATAAGAACAACAGAATTCTTATGCCTATAAGAATGATAGCTGAGTCTATTGGTGCAACTGTTACTTGGGACGACCCAACAAGAAGTGTACATATTACAACAAATGTATCAAACAATTCAGGTAATAACACAAACAACAATTCAACTAATGTTTCAAAAGCAACAGTTTCCAGCTTAACAGCATCTAAGACAGCTGTTAATAAGAATGCTGAAATTACAATTACTGCTGTTTGTAGCAAAGATACTACTTCTGTTAAGTTTTTAAAGTCAAGTGACAAGAGTGAAATTGGTTCAACTTCAAAGTACACAGAAAATAGTGATGGTACAAGAACATTTACTACTGAGTACAAATGTGAAAACAACACAAATGCTGACGCAGTAGTTACTATTGATGCTATTGCTGGTATAGGTTCTGACTACAATGAATCCTTAGATGCAGTTAAGAGTGTAAGTATAATTGTTTCTAATGAAGAAAGTAGCGAAGATACTGATAAAGATAGTGATTCAGATAGTGACACAGATTATAAGTCTGACAATATGATTAGTTGTAAACTTACATCAAGCAAAATCAAAACTGACGATTATGCAAGATTTAAGGTAAAGACTAATTCTAAGGTTAAGAAAGTTAAACTTACAACAAATGCTAATAGTTCATCAAGTGTTATATCTGATTATGATGAAGATGATGACGGCAACAGAACATTTAACGGTAAGGTACAGATGACAAAAGAAGGTGACTGGAAAGTCTATGTTACCCTTTATGTGTCTGGTGATTACGAAAGTGTATATGAATCTTATAATGTAAATGTTGATGATGATTATAGCGAAAATACTGGTTCTGATGACCTAGAAATTCTTGATATGTGGACAGACAATGAGTATGGTTATAAGGGTTATGATACAACATTGTATGTTAAAACAAGTACAGATGTTGACTACCTTGAGCTTTTAACTGAAGACCAAGATGTTGGTGAGGGTGTAACAACTCATTCAACTGCTGACAAGTATAAAAACTACTATTATTGGGAATTTTCATTTACTGTTAAGCATACAGGTGATATGAAGTTTAAACTTCTTGCATTTGATGATGAAGGAGAATATGTATCAGATACATTTACTCTTGAAGGTCGTTCTGTAAGTAAGTCTGAGCCGGCTGTTCTTAGTATGGAGCAGAAGACAAACTCAATTATTGAGGGTGAAGAGGCTAAGTTTAATGTAACTATGACTGGTTGTGTAAACAGACTTAGAATCACAAGAGGTACTTCAAGTTCAGTATTTGATGAAAAGTATGATAGTTCATCAAGTACAGACAAAACTGTAACTGTAACATTTGAAGTAACAGATGTTAATGCTGACTATTATATAACAGCATATAATGACGATGATTACGATAGAATGAAGTTTAAGATTACAGGAGATGCTTCTGAGGAAATTAAAATTGAAGATGTAGATATTGAAAATGAAACTGTTGATGAAGATGAAGATGTTGAATTAACAGTTACTACTTCTAATAGTGCCTACAGAGTTTGGATTGAAGACAGTAGAGGTAAGCAAGTATCTAAGGTTTACAAGAATCCTGATGATGAAAATGGTTCTAAGCTTACTTGGGATATGTCATTTACTCCATTAGATGATGGTAGACAGACATTTACTATTGTAGCTCAAGACGAAAATAAGGCAGAGGATACTTGGGACTTTAAAATTACAGTAAAATAATGTAATTAAAAAAGTGAACTGATATGTGTTGGATAAAATATAACAAAATTGGAGTTATCTAAACTTTTAGATAAACGGATAAATAGAGATGGCATTTAGCCATCTCTATTTTATTGTGTAAAAACATATTTAATAATAGAAGTGTTTATAAAACTTAATGTTATTTATTATATTTAATTATATTGCAACAAATTCAGGCTTTTGTTTTCTAAATACTGAAACATATTTAAAACCAGCCTCTTTTATAAGACTGTAGGCATAGTCAATATGGTCAGCAGTATCTTTTGGCTTATGGCTGTCAGAACCGGCAGTTATTATTTCTCCACCAAGTTCTTTGTATCTTTTTAATATATTAAGAGAAGGGTAAGTTCCATTTATTCCATATCTAAAACCTGATGTGTTTACTTCAATTCCTTTGCCATTTTCAATAAGTGACTTAAGGCAAGCATCAATTAAGTCAGAATAGTCTGCATATTTAAGGCTGTTATTATCATACATACCATAACGACTAATAAAATCAATATGACCGTAAACATTAAATCTAGAACAATTTGCAATGTTTTTAAGTATTTCCTCAAAATATGTTGAGTATGCCTCTTTTTTTGTTTTGTTTTGAAAATACTCTTTTTGGTCAAAATACAAATCAAGAGTAGTAGTTGCGTGAGAAGAACCAATTATAAAGTCAAAATCAAATTTATTAGCAAATTCATTAATTGTGTCAGACCACTTGTTTTCAAGACCAATTTCAACACCTAATATTATTTTAATTTTGTCATTATATTTTTCTTTTAAGTTGTTAAAATAAGGTATATAGTCAGTATAATCTGGCACAGGATAATACTTGGTATCAAAATCAGCGTGGTCAGTAATAGCAATTTCTTTCATACCTTTATTAATGGCAGATTTAATTTGTTCTTCCATAGGTGCTTCACTGTCTATTGAAAAATTTGTGTGTATGTGATAATCAGCTAAAAACATATTTATTCCTCCAATTTAATATAATCAGCAATTAATCTTGAATAGATAGTACCACCATAACAATAATATGTCAATTATCAAAATGTAAAATTTAGTTATAAAATGTTTAAGTAATATAAAATATAGTTAAAATTTTTGTAATATATTACTTGATTTTGTCGATAGCATTTGTTAATATATAAGTGTAAAATATTTTGGGCGATTAGGAGGAAAAATAACAATGGATTATTTATCGCTAATTACAGGTCTGTGCGGTGGCTTAGGTCTATTCTTGTATGGTATGCACATTATGGCGGCAGGTTTACAAAAGGCTGCTGGTGGCAAACTTAAAAAGGTACTTGAGATACTTACTAAAAATAGGCTTATAGGTATTATTGTTGGTGCTTTAGTTACTGCTGTTATTCAAAGTAGTTCTGCTACTACAGTTATGGTCGTAGGTTTTGTTAATGCAGGACTTATGAATCTTACACAGGCTGTTGGTATCATTATGGGTGCTAATATTGGTACAACAATGACAAGTTGGCTTGTATCTTCTGCTGATTTCTTAAATACAGATACTCTCGCACCTATTGCTGTATTTATTGGTGCGGCAATGGTTCTTTTTGGTAAGAAAACAAAGACTCAACAAATTGGTGAAATTATCATTGGTTTTGGTGTTCTCTTTATTGGTATCTCTATGATGACAGCAGGTGTTTCACCTTTAAGTGAACTTGATAGCTTTAAGAATGCTTTCAAGGAATTTGGTAAAAATCCATTCCTCGGCGTGTTAGTTGGTGCAGGTGTTACAGCTATAATTCAAAGCAGTTCTGCTTCAGTAGGTATTCTTATTGCTCTTGCAGCCAATGGACTTGTTACATTTGACGCAGCAGTTTATATTATTATGGGTCAGAACATTGGTACTTGTGCTACAGCTCTTTTATCAAGTGTTGGTGCATCTAAAAATGCTAAGGGTGCTGCTTATATTCACTTACTTTTTAATGTAATTGGTAGTGTTATATTTAGTATTGTAGCAATTATATTCTTTAAGGTTAAGCCAGTTGTAGGTGTAGCTTTAATTACTCCATATTGGATAAGTATTGTTCATAGTGGTTTTAATATTGCTAATACAGTATTTATGTTTCCATTTGCAAAGGTACTTGTTAAACTTGCTGAAATTATGTGTAGAACATCTAAGAACAAGGTTGATGAAGATAGTGAAATACTTCACCTTGATGACAGAATTCTTAATACACCAAGTATTGCTATAGCAAGCTGTATTAAAGAAATTGTACATTTAGGTAATATGTCAAGTAAAAATCTTAATCTTGCTTGTGAGGCTGTATTATCTAAGAAACAAGAGTCTATTGAAAAAATATATGAAAGAGAAGAAAAGATTGACAATTTAACAAAGGCTATTACTCAATACCTTGTTAAGCTTTGTAATTCAGATATTACTGCTGAGGAAAATAATTATATTACCAGTCTTTTCCATACGGTTCACGATATTGAAAGAATTGGTGACCATTGTGAAAATTTGGCAGAATTTACTGAAACTCTTATAACTGATAACATTGATTTTTCTGAAACTGCTAGAGTTGAGCTTGAAGATATGTTTGACGAAACTAAGAAGTGTGTTCAAAATGCCGTTATTGCTTTGCGTGATAATAGTATTGAATATGCTGAAAAGGTAATTAAAGAAGAAGAAAGAGTCGATGTTTTTGAAAAAACTTTAAGACAGAAACATATTGAAAGACTTGCTGCTAATGAGTGTAGTCCTATGGTTGGTGTAACTTTCCTTGATATTATTACAAATATAGAAAGAGTTGCTGACCTTGCACTTAATGTTGGTCAAGTTGTTATTAAGAATAATACAACAAAAGCATAAAGTAATAGTCTGTAGTTAATCAAAGTTCAATTTAGGGATTAAAGTTTGAGATGCTTTTGTTTTTGAAAGGGACTATTTCATAAAATTAAAATTTTATTAAAGTCTAGTTTTTGACAATTATAAATAAACAAAACGACCGGTTTTTTCCGGTCGTTTTGTTGTTAATAATTTAATTTGCAATTTTTAATTATTTAAGTTTATTACTTTTGGTCTATTACTTCTTTAGCCATATTTACAAAATCATTTTTATCAATTTCAACACCCATATCTAACAAATTGTAAGTAATACCGTTTTCAACCCACAATATATTTTGAGTTTTTTCTTCTGATATTTTATCACTACCATAACCTATTGTTAACTCGCCTTTACTTATTCTTTCTTTATCTTCACTAGTTTCAATGTAATCAGGTGGAACAGCTTTATATATTGTACTGTAGTAGTAAAGAGTTAAGCCTTTGTAGTTTATACTTTCTCCTGACTTGTCATTTTCTCTTACAGCCTTTGTTGTATCTAAAGTAAGTATGCCTTTATCTGTTTTGTAGTAAAATCCTATATCATTGTAACTGTTTAGTACATTGTGAGCTTCGTCTATATCCTTTGATTTAGAAGGCTGTGCAGTATCAAATTCATAGCCACCTAATGTTTTTGGATACTTTGGTACATAGTCAACTTCCTTTTTTATTTCTTCAATAGTAGGGTAGTGATTAATAGCATCTCTATTGTCTGATGAGCTTTGGATATAAGCTAAACCACCTGAGGCAATAACTCCTGTAGCAAGTATAATTGTCAAAACTGATGCTACTAATATAGTTCTTGGTGTAAATTTGTATTTTTTCATAGTATTCTCCTTTTCATACACTTGATTTTTAATAGAGTTAAGGAGGTTGTGAGATGTTTTAATATTTTCTGATTTATTAAAAAGAGCTTTTTTAATTTCATTGTCAAAGTTATTAATCATATAAAGTCCTCCTTGTTTATTACCTGTTTTAACTTTTTTTTGGCTGTATAAAGTCTGGATTTTACAGTACCTTCAAAACAGCCCATAGTTTTAGCTATTTCTTTTATTGACATTTCATTAAAGTAAAATAATATTATTGTAGTTTTTAATTTAATATTGAGTTTATTTATTTCCTC
>UQRG01000034.1 GCA_900543365.1 uncultured Eubacterium sp.
GGACGAGCTTTACTCTCTTATGGAAAAAGCGGGGAAAGTTGTTAAGCGAAAATATTTTTAAAAACAAAAATTAGGAGGATATACAAATGGAAAAAATTACTGATATTAACCAAATTAAAAATGCGGTTCTTTATAAGGTTGCTGAATATGCTTACGAAGGAAACCTTGAGGATAAAATTGATGCTATTCCTTATGAGCTTACAGACCCTATTGTGCCAAGTTTTCGTTGCTGTGTTTATAGAGAAAGAGAAATATTAAGACAGAGAGTAAGACTTGCTATGGGTAAACTTCCGTCAGACTTACACTATGAAAAAACTGACAATACGCAGATTGTTCATGTTATGAAGTCTGCTTGTGAGGGTTGTCCTATTGACAGAGTAACTGTAACTAACAATTGTCAGAACTGCCTGGCTCAAAAATGTATGAAGGCTTGTCGTTTTGGTGCTATTATCCATACTCCAACAGGTGCTTATATTGATAAGACTAAATGTAAAAATTGTGGTGCTTGTGTTAAGGCTTGTCCATATAATGCCATTGTTGATATTGAAAGACCTTGTATTAAGGCTTGTCCAGTAAATGCAGTAGATATGGATGAAAATGATTTGGCTAAGATTGATGAAGATAAGTGTATTAACTGCGGTCAGTGTGTATCTAAATGTCCATTTGGTGCTATTGGTGCGGCATCTATGATGACTAATGTTATTAACTCAATTAGGAATAATCCAGACCATACTTATGCTATGATTGCACCAGCTATTGAAGGTCAGTTCGGCAGTGCAACTATTCCTCAGCTTAAGCAAGCTATTATAGATTTAGGTTTTAAGGATTGTTATGAAGTTGCTTTAGGTGGCGATGCTGTTGCTTGGAATGAGGCAGAAGAGTTACTTGAAAATGTTCAAAATGGCAAAAAAATGACTACTTCTTGTTGTCCTGCATTTTACAATATGATTATGAAGCACTATCCAGAAGTTAAGGACAATGTTTCAACTACTGGTTCTCCTATGATTGCATCAGCTAAGGCTATAAAGGCAAAAGACCCACATGCAGAAGTTGTATTTATTGGACCTTGTATTGCTAAGAAGAACGAAGTTGTTTCAAGATATATGGGTGAAATTAGTGCAGCTATGACTTTTGACGAGCTTGCTGCTATGTTTGCTGTTAAGAAAGTTGACCCTGAAACTTATGAGGGTGTTGAACAGCTTGCTACTCGTTATGGTAAGGGTTTTGCAAGAAGTGGTGGTGTATCTGCTGCTGTATTAAAAGTTGTTGAAGAAAAGGGTATTGAAACTAAGCCTTCTGTTAAGATTTGTAATGGTGCTGCTGAATGTAAGGTTGCTTTACAGATGCTTAAACTTGGAAGACTTAAGGAAGATATTATTGAAGGTATGGCTTGTGAAGGTGGTTGTGTAAACGGTCCTATGCGTCAGTATGAGCTTATTGATAGTAAGAAAGTATTCGACAAGAATGTAAATGTTGAAAATACTGAAATTATTAATACTTGTAAGGAAAATGGATATGGTGAAATTAATATTCATGTACATAACCATAACTAAGTTATAGTAAAAAATAAATACTAAATATTAAATGACCATCAAAAGTTAGATATAAAAATCTGATTATTGATGGTCATTTTTATGAAAAATTATAGTTATAAATTTAATTTACAATTTTATTTAGTATTACTGTCGTTAACAATGCTGTTTTTTAAATCTTTTTGCACATTAGCTAAAGTAATATTGCTAAGTTCATATTCTAAAATACTTTGAACTTGATTTAACTTGTTATCTAAGGCTTTGTGTATATTTTTACCAACTGGACATTTGGGGTTTGGATTTTCGTGAAAATGAAAAAGCTTACCTTTATCAATACATTCAACAGCATTGTATATATCAAGAAAAGTAATTTTATCTAATGATTTTGTAATAGTAGCACCACCCCTACCTCTTTTAACATCTATTAAACCGGCAGACTTTAATTGTGCAATTATTCTCCTTATTATAACAGGGTTTACATTTGTGCTAGATGCAAGAAAATCACTTGTTATTTTACAATCATTTTCAAAGGTATCTATACACATAAAAATATGAACAGCAATAGTAAATCGACTTGATATTTGCATATACAATCTCCCTTTAGCAAAAGTATTAATATAATAATTATAATATTGTAGGGTTGTAATGTCAACTGTTACGATTTACTTGTTTATGATTTTAAACTAAGGTAATGGTTTTTGCCTTAACTGTACTTTTTTTAGCAAGGATTTAAAATTAAAATTTCCAATAATTATTAATATTTTATAATTTAAAATTGTTTGATAGGGTAAAATAAAGTTTTTAAAGATAATTAAGGCAGTTTTTTCCATACAATACCTCCATTTAATATTTTTGTTTACGAACACATACTAACATTTAACTGTAAAATCAATAATCAAAAAAAAGTAAAATAAATGAAAAAATATATTTTTATACTTAATTGCTAAATTTGTTTTTTTGTGATATTATAAATGTGGAAAATTGTATTATATATAAATGGAGGTAACAATATGGATACTCGTGTTGAAAAAACTATAAAAAGACATAATAAAGGATATAATTGTGCTCAAGCAGTTGCCTGTACTTATGCTGACCTTGTAGGACTTGATGAAGAACAGTTATTTAGACTTACTGAGGCACTTGGTGCTGGTATGGGTGGTATGGAAGGTACTTGTGGAGCTGTTTCTGGAGCTTGTATTTTAGCAGGTTTAGTTAATAGTACCGGTAATATTGAAATGCCAGATAGCAAGGGTAAGACTTATAAACTTTCTAGAGAAATTGTAAATGAATTTCTTGGAAAAAATGGCTCAGTTGTATGTAAAGAACTAAAGGGAGTAAAAACTGGAAAGGTTTTAAGACCTTGTGAAGATTGCATAAAAGATGCAGCAGAAATAGCTGAAAAAGTTTTATTTAGTAATAAATAATTTATAAAAATGACCTTAAATATTTTTTATTTAAGGTCATTTTTGTTTCTAAATGTTATTTAGTTTTAAATTCATAGCTACTGTCAAGTACTTTTTGAAGTATTTCTGTAACATCAACAGATGTTATTTTATTATTTCCAGTAACATTAGAGTTTTCAATTTCTTCACTAGTCATATTAGTTGTTTCAGGACTTAAAACATAGTTTAAAACTTTTTGAACATCAGTAATATCAACTTTTCCGTCGCAGTTGGCATCACCTTTACCACTATTACCATTAGAAAGTTCAATGTTGCTAAATAAAGTACCATTGTATTTAACAATTGATGTTGTATCTTGTGCTGCATCTGTAGCAAAACCTACATATACAGTAGATGGTAATGTAGTTTTGTATGTATCCATAGTGTACCATTTAACACCGTCAAGAGATGCTGAAAGGGTAATTGTATTACCGTTTCTAGCTATTCTTGCCCAACCGTGGTTAGGTGTTAAATCAACTCTTACAACAGGTACACCTAACATATTATTAGTGTATTGTACAGAGTTACCATCAGCAGTTCTTACCATTGTTCTTATGTTTTTTGCTTTAACGCTGTCACCAGTAATATCTTTAATACCTTCGTAATCTTCACCCTTAATATAAGTGAGAGAAGACATATAGAATTCACTAGATGGGTCAAGGCTCTTTCTTACCATAAGACCTGATTGCTGCATATAGTCAAGTTTGGCAAGATTGTCAATCTTAGCAGTAAAAGTAAAGTTGCCACTTATTTCTTTGTAGTTAAAGTGGAAAGCATCAGGAGCTTGATTTGAACTTGTGTTAAGTATACCAATATGACCAGCACCAGTTGAAACAAGTGTATTTGATGTTGAATCATAGTAGTCACCGCCAGATGCTTTAACATTACCAATATCAGTTGAAGTAAATCCATCTAAATTTCCATTGTTAGCAATATCAATAACTGTAACAGGTATAGCTGATGAAACAGCATCGCCCTTATCACTTGTTACATATAATGATAAATAATACATACCAGTATTTACATCACTAGGAATAGTAAAAGTATCATTGTTTTCAGCTATTACTTTATCATTTAATAAAATTTTATAGCTGTTAGGTGTACCAGTAATACTCTTATCAATAGTGTAAGTTTGTCCCTTATTAATAGTATAGTTTATATTATTGTTATTAACTAATGAGTCACCAGAAATACTGTTTATAGTAGGAACTGGATTTTCAGGAGTTGTAAGAGTAATAGTGCTTTCTTTCCATTCACCTAAAAGGTCATTAGCATAAACTTCTATATTAGTATAACCATTGTAAGATTTAGTTTCATCTGTTACAATAGCTGTTGCGTCATTACTGTCATTTGGATTTAATCCGTGGCTAGTTTCCCATTCATCAGGAATACCATCAATGTCAGTATCTTTAGGAGCAGTAGCACTATCATTAACAAGAATACCACCAGATTCAAACTCATTATTTATAAATCTACCAGTACCATTTTTAACTTCGTTAATAAGTTTTGCATCTTGTGCATCTCTCCTATAGCTTGCACCAACAGATTCAATAACTTTAGTATAAGCATCCTTAGCGTTTGTTGCAGTATAAGGATTAGCAAGTTCAACAGGAGTTGAAAGAATATCAGAATCCTTTATCTCATAGAACCCAAGCTTGTTATCTGCTGTAACTTCATCACTTGATGTCATTACATTATCTTTAAAATAATATTTACTTGTAGAACCGTCTATATCAAATATTCTTGTGTAAGTTTTTTCTAATGTATTAGGACCTGGTTTATAGTAATTACCTACAATATTAGTGTTTCCTTTACCTCTTTCTCCACCATAGCCAGAGTTATGTCCCCAGTTGTAAATAACATTGTTAGCAAAGTCAATTTTATTGCCATAAGTTACACCATTATATGTAAAGCCACCTTCAAATCTAGGATTTCTAGTACCGTGATTAGCCCAAAGGTTATGAGTATAAGATACATCAGAACCGTTAAGTATAGAACCCATACCATGTTTAGCTTCACTTTCTCCAGATATAATTTCTGGATCAGAGTTGTTTATGCCTGTTTTATTAGGGAAAGACATACTAGAGGCAATAATATTGTACTGAATACTAGAATTAATTATTTCTTTAGCTGTAAAACATTCATCAACGCCCCAAGTAAATGTACAATGGTCAACAACAATATTAGAGCCTGTTGCTGTTGCAGCATCTTGGTCATATCCCTCGCCTAAACGAAAACGAATGTATCTTGAAATAATGTTTTCGCCATTAAATTTAATTGAAGCACCATAAACAGTAACACCTTCACCAGGAGCTGTTTGACCTAAAATAGTAGTGTTGCTATTTATGTTTAATCTTCTCTGGCTCTTAGATGCAGTTGGGTCAATATTAATAACACCATCTACAGCAAAAGTAATAATTCTTGGATAAGTCTTGTTACCGTCTTTTCTATCTCTTCTTTCAAGACCATATCTTAAAGAACCTGGTTCAGGCTTAGAAACAGAGTCTGTAAGATTAGTTACAACATAAACATCTGCTTTTTGAGTTGCCGAACCACGACCACCTTGAGAATAAATACCACCACCTTCAACTGTTGGGAAAGCTGGTGTAAGTTCTTTAGCCTTAGGTGTTGTAATAGTAGTTTCAAAAGTTTTATATGGAGTTGATAATGATGATGCATTTGATGCGTCATAAGCATTAACTTTAATATAATACTTAGTTTCAGGCTTAAGACTAGATGTTAATGCTTCAGTAATCTGGTCTTCTAAGAAAAATGTATTTTTTTTGTCATTTGTATATGTACCATCAGCATTGATTCTAGTTAATTTTTTACCGTGGTTAAATGAAGATGCAATGTGGTCTTGTTTCCAATTTATGCCGTCTTCAGAATACTGAATTTGATAGGCGGTGGCAAAACTTGTTGCTACAACAGTTGTATCTACATAGGCAGTTTTAACAAGGCTGTTATCCTTTGGATCAAGTACAGCTACTGGATAATCAGTTTTTTTATCAGTTAAACCATATAAAACATTATGGTTAGTTTTGCTATCATTTTTAACTGAATTATGTGTTCCATCAGCAAGCCAACCGTCATATTCAATAATCATACCCTGAGTAGGATTAGTCCAGGCTGCTGTTGGATCGCCAGTTGATGAAATCTGACCATCTGCCTTTAAAGGATTGAAATTAATAATTTTACCAGTAGTGTCTACTGCCGGCCAAGTAATTACAACTTTTTCATTGTCAATAGTTGCTTCCAAATCAGTAGTTGACTTATATTCATAAGTATTGGTATCACTTGTATAACGAGCAAAACTTGTTACGCCAAATGATGATATAGCCATAGTTAGGGCTAAGAAAGTACAAATAAGTTTTCTTTTCATATTAAGCCTCCTTAAATTATAAATAAATTTTCAACATATCGAAAAATTGATAGAAGAATGTTATATATAAGTTTGTTAAACTTATAACCATAGGTATATTATACCATATTATAAATGAAAATAAAAGAAAAATTTATATATTTTATATAAAATAATAATGTGAACTAAAAAGATATAGTACAAAATTAAATTATTAATATTTTTGATTAAAAATACTAAATAAAATTAGAGGGGCTGTAAAAAAACGGCCCCTAATAATTAGTTATTTTAAAAATTATGCGTCAATTTTAACAATAGCACCTCTTGGACACTCGCTAACGCATTTGCCACATTGTATGCACTTGTTATAATCAATTTTAGCAATCTTAGCTGGTGGTACTAAATTACCAATTGTTGTCATTTCAATTGCCTCAACTGGACAATCCTTGGCACACTTGCCACAACCGATACAAGATGTTGTACAAGCTTTCATAGCAACTGCTGCTTGGTCAAGGGAGTTACACACAACTCTTATTTTCTTGCCATAAGGTACAAGCTCTATTAAGTGCTTTGGACATACCTTAATACAAGCACCACAAGCTACACATTTTTCCCTATCAACAACAGCTACACCATTTACAATATGAATTGCATCAAAGGCACAAGCTGACACACAACTACCATCACCTAAACAACCGTGAGAACAGGCTTTGTGACCACCAGAAACAGATGCCTCAAATCTACAATCGTCTTGTCCATAGTAGTCAAACTTTGACTTAGCTTTGTCACAATCACCTTGACATTTAACAAAAGCTGTCATTTTTTCTGATGAACCAGCCTCAACACCCATAACAGTAGCAACTTTTTCTGCAACAGCAGCACCACCGACAGGACAAGCATTTACAGGAGCGTTACCTTTAGCAATAGCCTCAGCTAAGGCATCACAGCCAGCAAAGCCACAACCACCACAGTTAGCACCAGGAAGACATTCTCTAACAAGAGGAACTTTTGGGTCCTGCTCAACCTTAAAAATAATAGATGCAAAACCAAGAACTGCACCAAAAATCAAACCCATACAGCCTAAAACAAGTACGGGAAATAAAATTGCATTAATATCCATATTTTAAACCCTCCTTATTAAAGCATACCTGAGAAACCTAAAAAGGCCATAGACATAAGACCAGCAGTTATAAGTGCAATAGGAAAGCCTTGAAATGCCTTTGGAATAGGACATCTTTCGAGTCTTTCTCTAACACCTGCAAAGAGGATAATAGCAAGAGCAAAACCTACTGCGGCACCAACACCATTTACTAAAGACTTAATAAATCCATAGTTACTTTCCATATTTGTTACTGTAACACCAAGTACAGCACAGTTTGTTGTTATAAGAGGAAGATAAACACCAAGTGCCTGATAAAGAGATGGTGAACTTTTCTTAATAAACATTTCTACAAACTGAACTAATGATGCAATAATTAAAATAAAGGCAATGTTGTATAAATATGAAAGGTTCATAGGAACGAGTATAAAATTATAAACAAGCCAAGTTGCAGCTGATGCAAGGGCAATAACAAAGATAACTGCAACGCCCATACCTGCTGCTGTTTCTACTTTCTTAGATACACCAAGGAATGGACAGATACCTAAGAACTTACAGAATATAAAGTTATTGACGAATATAGCCGCCATTAATGTTATAAATAAATCCATTAGCTATCCACCTCCTACTTTCTATTTTTTACTAAATTAACTAATACCATAAGGAATGCAAGTGTAAAGAATGCACCTGGTGGTAAAATCATAAGTAATGTTTTGCAAGTTTCTGGTAAAAGAGTAAAGCCAAATACACTACCGTTACCAAGTAATTCTCTTACTGCACCAAGTACTGTAAGTGCAAGTGTAAATCCTAAACCCATACCAACACCATCAAATAATGATGCAATAGGTCCGTTTTTACCAGCAAAAGCCTCAGCTCTAGCAAGAATAATACAGTTAACAACGATAAGAGGTATGTATACACCAAGACTTTCATTAAGTGCAGGTACAAAACCTTTTAAAAGCATCTGAACGATTGTAACGAAAGATGCAATAACTACAATGTAGCAAGGAATTCTTACTGAATCTGGAATTATCTTTCTTATTAAAGAAATAACAAAGTTAGAGCATATAAGTACAGCTGTTGTGGAAAGTCCCATACCTACACCGTTAGTAGCTGATGAAGTAACAGCAAGTGTAGGACACATACCTATAACCTGTACAAAAGTAGGGTTTTCATCAATTATACCATTTTTTATTATTTTAATTGGATTCATTAATTAGCCCCTCCTTTCAAATAATTTTCTGTAACATACTGTATAGCTTCTGTTGCAGCATCTGCAATAGCCCTTGAAGTAATTGTAGCACCAGTAAGTGCTTCAATATCTCCTCCATCCTTAGTTACTTTTACATCACCGCTTTTGCCTGTAAACTGACCATAGAAACTTTCATTTTTAGCATTAGCTCCAAGACCTGGAGTTTCATTTGAGCAATCTACTACAGAAAGACCTGTAATAGCACCATTTGAATCAACACCGTACATTAACTTAAGACCGGCAGAGAAACCCTTTGTTGTAATAGCTACAGCGTAACCGATTTCATTGCCACTTTCATCAAGGGCTGGTGTTACAGAAGTAATGTTGCCTTCATTTACCTCTTTTTCATCTCCAAAACTTGCAGCATTAGGTAAAACAGCTGTCATACTTTCTGTTTTAGCTTTTGAATCTTGTGCAGCAATAGGTTCTAAAGTAATAGCGTTAACATAGCCTAAAAGACCTGCAGCAATAATACAAATAATAAGAAGAACTGCAGCTGGCTTAATTATCTTTGACATATTACTTCACCTCCTTAACTTTAACTGGCTTAACATATCCGAATGTCTTAGGTGTAGTCCATCTATCAATAAGAGGAACACAAAGGTTCATAAGTAAAATAGAGTAAGATACACCTTCTGGATAACCACCAAATACTCTAATAAGCACTGTTATAAAACCACAGCCAAAGCCCATAATGAACTGACCTGTAGGAGTAACTGGTGAAGATGCGTAATCAGTTGCCATAAAGAAAGCACCTAACATAAGACCACCGTAGAAAATTTCTGTAAAATCTCTGTTTGAAGCACCCTCAACACCACAGAATTTAAGAATATATGTAAATATTAAAACTGTGGCAATGTATAAAACAGGAATTCTCCAAGAAATAACTTTTCTTGCAATAAGGTAAATACCACCTAAAATAATAGCAATAGCACAAGTTTCACCAATAGTACCACCAGTGTTACCAATAAGACCTTGAATTAAGTCAGCACCATATGTACCGCCTTCTTTCATTGAAGAAAGTGGAGTAGCATAAGTTGCAACATCAACATTAATGAATTTAGTTGGTGTGAAAGCACTACCTGTTGTTAATGTTGGATATGATGCTAAGAGAAAAGCTCTACCAGCTAATGCCGGGTTAATAAAGTTTTGACCTAAGCCACCAAATAACTGCTTTGCAATAACAATAGCAACACCAGTACCAATAATAGGAAGAGCAAATACTGCAATAGGATGCTCGCTAAGTGGTAAAGCTGGTAAATTATAAGCAAGTAAAATACCTGTAATAACAGCAGAAAAATCTTTTATTGTATTAGATTTTTTTGCAATTTTGTTATAAAGTGTTTCCCATACCATAGCTGCAATAATAGATACTGCAATAGTAATGGCAGCAGATACACCAAAAAATACGATACCCATTATGCCTGCTGGCACAAGAGCAATAATTACATCTCTCATAACGCTTGAAACGGTTTCTTTTGAGCGAATATGAGGTGATGATGAAACCATTAAATTACTGTTCATATTAAAAACACACTCCTTATTTCTTTCTCTTAGAAGCCATTACTTCGCCTCTGAATGCTATAATTGTCTGAGCTAAATGTCTTTTTGCTGGACAGACAAAGGAACAAGAGCCACACATAATACAGTCAAGACCGTTGTGAGCCTCAAATGCTGCCATATCACCAGCAAGTGCATCTTGATTAAGTGTCAAAGGCATAAGACCCATCGGACAGGCACTTACACATTTACCACATCTAATACAGTTTGACTCTGGTGGAAGCTCTGCTGACTTTTTAGTTAAACATAAAAGAGCTGATGATGTCTTTATAAAAGGAACATCAGTTGAGAATATTGCCTTACCCATCATAGGACCACCAGCAATAATCTTACCGGGTTCTTCTTTAAAGCCACCTACCTGTTCGATAAAATCGTTCATATTCATACCAATTCTAACTTGGTAGTTGCCTGGGTTATTTACAGCATCACCAGTAAATGTTACAACTCTTCTCATAAGAGGTCTGTCCTGAACGCAAGCTCTTTCAATAGCAAGTACAGTATCAACATTATCTACAATACAACCTTCTGATGAAGGAAGTTTACCTGATTTAACTTCTCTGCCTGTTACAGCATAAATAAGCTGTTTTTCAGAACCTTGCGGGTACTTTGTTAAAAGAGCAACAACACTAATGTTATCGTAGGCCTGACAGGCTGCACTAACTGCCTTAATAGCATCTGGCTTATTGTTTTCAATAGCAATGTAACCCTTAGCACCTGGGTGAAGTGTAAGCATAATTGCAAGACCTTGAACAAGTCTGTCTGTTTTTTCAAGCATTATTCTGTGGTCAGTTGTAAGATATGGCTCACACTCAGCAGCATTGACAATGATTGAGTCAATTTTGTCTGTAGCTGGTGGGTTTAATTTAATGTGAGTTGGAAAACCTGCACCACCAAGACCAACTATACCTGCGTTTTTGATTTTATTCAAGATTTCATCTCTTGAAAGTTTTTCCCAGTCCTTGTTTTGACCGAGAGATGGGTCTTCCTCAAAAAGACCATCATTTTCCACAATAATAGACTGTACCATAGCACCGCTTGGAGTAAGCATAGGCTTAATATCCTTAACTGTACCAGATACAGATGCGTGGATAGGTGAACACATAAATGCTTCAGCTTCAGCTATTTTTTGACCGAGTAAAACTCTATCACCCTTTTTAACAATAGGAGAGGCTGGGGCACCAATATGCTGACTCATAGGATAAACCATGAGTGCACCTTCTTTGGGCATAATTATTTCTATAGGCTTTTTTTCAGTTGCCTCTTTGCCCTCTGGTGGATGAATACCACCAATCTTAAAGGTTTTAAGATTCATAATCTGTTTCCTCCTTACTTAGTATAAGAAAATGTAAATAAATGTTTTTCTGTTTTTAGACAAAAAAATATTACTATTTACATTTTCTTTTAATTTACTATACCTTAATAATACAATATTTTTCATAAAAACACAAGTGAAATATTGTGGCTTTTTGTGTTAAACATATAACAAAATAAAGTATTTGGGAAATTGTTTAATGATATATTAGACAATAAAAAACATACAATACTATTATTTTTATGCCCCCTTGTAATTTGGCGTGATTTGTAATAAAATATAATTAATAA
>UQRG01000035.1 GCA_900543365.1 uncultured Eubacterium sp.
ATCTCCAAACTTTCCTTTAAAATATAAGGCTTTACAAAAGCTAACATTCTACTTAAAATTCTGGCTATAAATCCAACTAAAAAAGCAGCTATAATTGTACCCTCTCTAACACCATCAAGTCTGCCATCACAAACAAAGGATATAATAACTGCACCAACAGTCATAGACACATCAAAGCAAATTTTTGTTATACCAAAATCAGTTTTCCAAGTAGTGGACACAGCACGAACAAAGGATTCACCTGGAAGCATAGCTACATCTGCAAGAACCTCCAAATACACACCAAAGCCCAACACAATACATCCTAAAATTAAATACATTATTTTAACTACATAAAATTGAGGATTAATAAAACTAAGCAAAATCATAGTAAAATCTATAAAATAGCCAAAGGCAATAGATATTGGTATTTGCAAAATATGTTCTAATTTAAAATTTTTTCTTAATATTAAAAGCTGTAAAAAAATAAGAAAGACACTAAATATAATTGTGAAGTTTCCTAATGTGGGAGAAAAATTAAGGCTAAGAACATAAGGTATAGCCGAAATAGGAGATGTACCCAAATTAGCTTTAGTAACAAGGCTTACACCTAAAGAACTAATAAAAAGTCCAAGCAAAAATATTACATATCTTTTCAATTTTTCCATATAAAACTCTCCTTTACTCTAACAAACAAAAAAGACTACTACACTATTGTGCAGTAGCCCCTGTTAAATAATTACAAGTTATTAAGTAATTTCTTAACTATTGTACTAACAAGTTTATTATCAGCTTTGCCCTTAGTCTTAGCTGTAACAGAACCCATTACTTTGCCCATATCTCTAATTGACTGAGCAGCAACTTCCTTAATAGTTTCAGCTACTATTTCCTCGATTTCAGCTTCTGACAACTGCTCGGGAAGGTAAGCCTTCAAAAGCTCAATCTTCTTATTAGCCTCATCTACTAAGTCTTGACGACCTGCCTTTTCAAAGTCAGGCATAACATCGTTGATTTTTTTAATTTCCTTGGAAATAACACTTAAAACGCTGTCATCGTCAAGGTTTTCAATTTTGTTGTCCTTCTCAATTTGAAGAACACCTGCACGAACGATTTGGATAACCTCTTTTTTAAGAGAATCCTTTTCCTTCATTGCTGTTTTTAAGTCATTAAAAAGTTGTTCCTTCAATGACATAACAATCACTATCCTTTGTGTAAATTAGTTATATTTACGCTTTCTAGCAGCTTCAGACTTCTTCTTACGCTTTACACTAGGCTTGTCATAGTGTTCTCTCTTTCTTACTTCGCCCATAATACCAGCCTTAGCACAGTTTCTCTTGAAACGACGAAGAGCGCTATCTAATGACTCATTTTCCTTAACTCTAACCTCAGACATTGTTACTTCCCTCCCTCCGGTTACATCAATCCAGTGCAATAAAAGTAAAATTGCACACTACAAAATTATACACAATATTTTCATTGTAGTCAACCATAAATTTAAAATTTTTTGAACTTTTTTTGAAAAAAAGCGAAAGCACATTTTTTTGTACTATTCTTGAAGTAATTTTAATAAATCATCTTTGCTAAATTCATAGTCCTTATTACAAAAATGACAATGAAGTGTTGCCTTACCATCTTCCTCTATTATTTTAGCAATTTCCTTTTTACCAAGAGATACAAGAGCTTTTTCTACTCTTTCCCTTGAACAGTTGCAGTAATACTCAACTGGAACTTTATCCAAAATATTAGGCTCTAAATCGCCTATTAAGTAATCCATTATATCTTCAGGTGTCATACCCCTTTCAAGCATTGTTGTTACAGGCTCCATTTCGTGAAGCTTTATTTCAAGTGAAAATATAGTATCTTCATCAGCCTCTGGCATAAGCTGAATAACAAAGCCTCCGGCCTGCTTAATAGTATAATCCTTATCTACAAGAACACCTAAAGCTACAGCAGAAGGTGTCTGCTCTGACTTAGCAAAGTAATAAGTTAAATCTTCTGCAATTTCGCTAGAAGTTAAAGGTATTTGACCTACATAAGGTTCTTTAAGTCCCATATCTTTCATTATAGTAAGAGTACCTTTACCAATAGCACCACTAACATCAAGTTTGCCATCTTCTCTTAAAGGTAAATCAACTCTTGGATTTCCAACATAACCTTTTACCCTTGCTTTGCTGTCAGCTGTAGCAGTAATTACTCCAGCAGGTCCATCACCCTTAATCTGTAAAGTAATCATATCATCTTCACCCTTAAGCATTGAACCCATAATAACAGCTCCAGTTAACGCTCTGCCTAATGCAGCTGAAATAACTGGTGATGTTTTATGATATTCAAAGGCTTTTTCTACAGTTTCCCTAGTATCAGCAACAAAAACTCTTACTGAACCCTTACCAGCAGTTGCTCTTAAAATATAATCCATAATTATTTATTCCTTTCTTTCCCTTTTTCTCTAGCTACAAAAAATATTCTTTGACTTCTTTCTGTAGGCTCGTGGAATGTAAGCTCGTCATATACAGCCTCAAACACAAGCCCTGCCTCCTCAAGAAGTTCCTTTATATCTTCTATACTATAACCTCTTTCATAGTGATATTCTTCATGCCTTTCATAAAGTCCATTATTCGTTTCAATAAAGAAATTAGTATAAAATTCATTTATCTGTTCATCAGTATCATAATAATTTTCCCAAGTATATGCTGAGTTTTCTGTAGTTTCACAAAATGAGTTACAGCCAAGAACCTTTTCAAACTTATAAATAGTGTTAATATCAAACACAAATAATCCCTTAGGGTCTAAATAATTATTTACAAGTTTAAATACTTCAAGAAGGTCATCTGGCTCTGTAATATAGTTTATACTGTCACATATTGAAACTATAGCATCAACTGTACCATAAAGTTCAAATTCCCTCATATCTTGATTAAGATATAGAATATCTAAGTTTTTTTCAACAGCTTTTTCACTTGCTATGGCAAGCATTTCTTCTGAAAGGTCAACACCAATCATATCAAACCCATTTTCAGCAAGTCTTTCTGTCATATTCCCAGTACCACAACCTAAATCGGCTATTATATTTGTACTATGTATAAGATTATGTTTCTTAAAAATTTCCTTTAAATACTCAGTCCAGCTATCATAAGGAGTATCCTCCATAAACCTGTCGTAAACCTGAGCAAAGCTTTCATAAGCCATTTTTTACCTCCCAAATACCCATAGTTGTATTACAGCAAGAACTTCTCTTGCATAATTAGGTATTAATGATTCTATTTTTGTTTTTGCATTATATGCTCTAGGATTAAGTCCATTAATTTTCGCCAATTCTCCTGCCCTATAGGAATGAAAAGAATTGGTTACATATGCTATTTTATATTCACTACCTAATATTTTATCAAGTATAGCTTTTGAAAATAAATAATTTTCATTAGTCGATGTAGATTTATTTTCTTCTATTATCTTATATTTATTTATTCCTTTATCAATAAGATATTTCCTCATTGCCTCTGCTTCTGAACAGTCTTCTTGAGGTCCTTGACCACCACTAACAACAATTAACGCATTAGGATTTTTTTTGCTATATTCAATCGCAGCATCAAGTCTGTCGGCAAGATTTCTACTCGGTATACTGCCGTGTAAACCACAACCAAGTACAATTACAGCATCTTCTGTATAACTAGGTGCATTTACATTTGACATAACAGCTATAAAAAGCATTAAAGATATAAATATCATTGAACCTAATATAAACAATCTTTTAAGCCATTTGATTATATTATTACTTGGTAAATAACACCACAGTGATACTATAACACCAAAAATCATAGGTATTAATATTCCTATATTAAAATTATTAAATAGGGCAAAGCCTAGCATATATATAACAAGAAATATGCCGAACACTGTTGTAATAATTTTTTTCATTTGTATCTCCCCTTATATATACAACACTTTTTCAATATATAAGTATACACTATTTTTTTATTATAAGCAACATACTTTGGTTAGCTATTTATAAATTAAAGAAAATTTAATTAATTATAACAAAATTTGAATTGTAAATACCCTATAATTAGTGTTATAATATATTTGTATAACTTTATTTATTAGGAGAAATTTTATGAATGCTAAAATAAGCTTTGTGTCACTAGGTTGTGATAAAAATTTAATAGATAGTGAAATTATGTTAGGTCTTATTGATGAAGACGGCTATACAATAACTTATGATGATAGTGAGGCTGATATAATAATTATAAACAGTTGTGGTTTTATTATGGATGCTAACCAAGAAGCTATTGACAAAGTTCTTGAAATGGCAGATTACAAAAAAGAAGGACACTGTAAGGCTCTTATTGTAACTGGCTGTATGGCCCAAAGATACAAGGACGAAATATTTGAGGCACTTCCCGAAGTAGATGCTGTTGTAGGTACTGGTGATTTTGAAAGTATTGGTGATGTAATTAAAAGACTTTTAGAGGGTGAAAAACAAGTTAAACTTGTTACTAACAAAGAACATCTTTTAAACCCTGATAATAGTTACAAAAGAATTATAACTACAACTGGTGGATTTAGCTATTTAAAAATTGCCGAAGGCTGTGATAACCACTGTACATATTGTACAATACCTTCTTTAAGAGGTCATTACAGGTCAAGAACTATAGATTCTCTTGTTAAAGAAGCTGAAATTCTTGCATCAAAAGGAGTAAGGGAACTTATACTTATTGCCCAAGATACTTCTCTTTACGGTTCTGATATTTATGGCAAAAAATCACTTCCAGAGCTTTTAAGAAAGTTAAGCCAAATTGAAGATATTAAATGGCTCAGAATTCTTTATTGCTACCCAGAAAATATTACAGATGAATTAATTGATGAAATGGCATCTAATCCTAAAGTTCTTCATTACTTAGATATGCCTATTCAGCACAGCGAAGACAGAATTCTTAAACTTATGGGAAGAAGAAGTACAAATGCTGGATTAAAAAAAATTATAGGCAAAATGAGAGAAAAAATGCCTGATATGTGTATAAGAACCACTCTCATAACAGGTTTTCCATCTGAAACGCAAGAAGAATTTAAGGCACAATGTGACTTTATTAAGGAAGTTAAGTTTGATAGACTTGGTGTATTTACTTATTCACCAGAAGATGGTACTCCTGCCGCTAGAATGGATAACCAAATAGACGAAGATGTTAAAGCTGAAAGAAAAGATTATCTTCTTCAAGTCCAAAAAGGTGTATCTGCAAATATATGTCAGCAGTATGTAGGCAAAATCCTTGAAGTAATAGTTGAAGGTAAAATTGAAGACGATGACAATGTTTACTGTGGCAGAAGTTATAGAGATTGTTACGAAATTGACGGTTTTGTTTTCTTTAAGTCAGAAGACGAACTTTTAGCTGGTGATTTCTACAAAATAAAAATAACAGAAGCTGGAGATTATGACTTAATTGGAGAAAGGATTGATTAAATTGAAAAATATGAACTTACCAAACAAACTAACAATACTCAGAATAATAATGATACCTTTCTTTTTACTTTTTCTTTTATCTGAATTTGGACAAAGTACAAGATATGTTGCAACTGCAATATTTATAATTGCATCAATAACAGACTCCCTTGATGGATATATTGCTAGAAAATATAATCTTGTAACAAACTTTGGGAAATTTATGGATCCTCTTGCTGATAAACTACTTGTATGTTCTGCAATGATTGCTCTTATCGGTATGGACGATGCTGTTGTAGCCCTTCCAAGTGTAATTGTTATTATTATTATTGCTAGGGAATTTGTTATTACAGGCTTTAGAACTCTTGCAATAGAACAAAATATTGTTATTGCTGCAGGATTTTGGGGTAAACTTAAAACTATTTGTCAAATGGTAATGATTGTTGTACTCTTACTTAACTTTGATAATGGATTTTTCATTGTTTTAAGTTATATACTTATTTACCTAAGTCTTGCTCTTGCAATTATATCAGCTATTGATTACATTGTTAAAAACAAGCAGGTTTTAAATGGCTGATATAATAAAACACCATTTATAAAAGAAGGTGATATTTTGAAAAAATTTATATCAATGATTATGGCTGTTTTATTGTTAGTATCATCAGCAACTTTTACATTGGCTGATGATGATATGGACAACTTGCCAATACAAGAGCAAGCCGATACAGCCGGTGCATATTTTGGGGAAATTATAAAATACATTAAAGAAAACTATGTAGGTGGTGAGGTGGACACTGAAAAGCTAGTACAAGCAGCAGTAAGAGCTGTTGTCGGTGAATTAGACAGTTATAGTGATTACCTTACACCTGAGGAATATAAGCTCGTAAAAGAATCTGAAAGAACTGTATGGTATGCACCTGAATTTAAGTGTGATTTTTCTGGTGGTGGCTATCCTGTTATTTCAGAAATATCAAGTGGTTCAAGAGCTTATCAAGACGGTATAAGAGTCGGTGATGAAATAAGAGCTATAAAAAATGTTTCAGCCTATGCTATTGGCGAGGAAGAGTATTTTTCATCTGTTACATCTGATATAGCTGAAGCTATAACAATGAAAATATCTCGAGGTGATACTGTAAGGGAATATAACATTAATCTTGTAAGAGTTGAGCTACACTCTGTAAGTAATGTAAATGATATGTCACAGTTTAACAGCTCAGGTCAGAACTTTAATGATAGTAGTGTAGGGTATATTAAAATTTCTACATTTACTAATAATACTGCTAATGAGTTTGCCAATGCCCTTAATACATTTAAGGCAGCAGGTAAATCCAAGCTTATATTAGATTTAAGAGGTAATACAGGTGGTTATGTTGAAGAGGCAATTAATGTTGCCAAACTTATTGTACCTGGTGGTGTAATAATTACTACAAGAGATAAAAAAGGTAATTTAACAACCTATTCATCTGACTTAAAGGTGACTCCTTATGAAAAATGTGTTGTACTTGTTGATGGTATGACGGCTTCTGCTGCAGAAATTGTGGCATCAGCTATGCAAGATAGTGGTGCTGCTAAAATTGTAGGCGAAAAAACATTTGGCAAGGGTGTAATGCAAAGTGTAATGTCATTTGATGATGTTGGTGTTGTTAAAATGACAACACTTGAATACTCATCACGCTACGGCAAGAAAATAAATGGTGTAGGTATTACACCAGATATAACTGTTGATAAAATATTGTTCGTTTCAGAAAAGGATTCCCTTGATAGTGCTAATGTTATTGCAGCCTTAAAATTTTTAGGATTTAAAGTTGATGCTGAAAATACAGTTGCTAGAGATTTAGGGCGTTATCAAGCAGAAATGAACTTAAATGTTACATATAAATTAGACGGTCCAACTGTAGCGGCAATAAATTATGAAATATATACTGGTCTAATGGAAAATGATAGAATTCTTACTGTAGGTTATATAAATCTTTTAGCCTAATCTATTGACGAAAATTCGTTTTTAGGTTATACTAATATGAGTTTTTAGATAAGTTTTTGTAAAATAATAGAAATATTTAAGAGGTGCTATGATGAAATACATTTTTGTAACAGGTGGTGTTGTTTCCGGTCTTGGTAAAGGTATTACTGCTGCTTCTTTAGGAAGACTTTTAAAGGCTAGAGGTTATAAGGTTACAATTCAGAAATTTGATCCTTATGTTAATATTGACCCTGGTACTATGAGCCCTTATCAGCACGGAGAAGTATTCGTAACTGATGACGGTACTGAAACTGACCTTGATTTAGGTCACTATGAAAGATTTATTGACGAAAGTCTTACTGTAAATAGCAATATTACTACTGGCAAAATTTATTGGTCTGTTCTTAATAAAGAGAGAAAAGGCGAATATTTAGGTGCTACTGTTCAGGTTATACCTCACATTACTAATGCTATTAAAGAAAAGGTATATGCTGCAGGTAAGGACTCTGATGTTGACTTTGTTATTACTGAAATTGGTGGTACAGTTGGTGATATTGAATCAAGCCCATTTATTGAAGCTATTAGACAGGTTAAATCTGATGTAGGTGCCGATAATGTAGCTTATATCCATGTTACTCTTATGATTTATCTTTCTAAGAGTAAAGAAATGAAGACTAAGCCAACTCAGAACTCTGTAAATCAACTTCGTTCTATTGGTATTCAGCCTGATGTTGTTGTTTGTAGAACTGAATATCCTATTACAGATGAAGCTAAAGAAAAAATATCTATGTTCTGTAATGTTGATAAGGATTGCATCATTGAAAACATTGACTGTGATTCCCTCTATGAAGTTCCTCTCTTAATGGAAAAAGAAAACCTTGCAGACATTATTTGTAAGAAACTTAAAATGCCTCTTGTACAGCCTGACCTTTCAGACTGGGAAGATGTAGTTCAGAAAGAAAAATCTCTTGATAAGACTGTTGAAATAGCTATTGTTGGTAAATATGTAGCTTTACACGATGCTTATCTTTCTATCGTTGAAAGTCTTAACCACGCTGGTATACACAGTGGTGCTCACATTAAGTTCCGTTGGGTTGACTCTGAAGAAATTGAAGAAAAATCAGCTGAAGAACTTCTTAAGGGCGTAAATGGTATGGTTATTCCTGGTGGATTTGGCACAAGAGGTGTTGAAGGAAAAATTCAAGCCGTTAAGTATGCTAGAGAAAATAAAATACCTATGCTTGGTATTTGCCTTGGTATGCACTGTACAGTTATTGAATATGCTAGAAATGTGCTTGGCTTAACAGATGCCCATACTACTGAAATTGACCCTAAGACAACTAACCCTGTTATTGATATTATGGCTGACCAAAAGAATATTGATAATCTTGGTGGTACTATGCGTCTTGGTGCTTACCCTTGTGTATTAACTGATGGCACAACATCTATTGAGCTTTATGGTACTAAGAACATAAGCGAAAGACATAGACATCGTTATGAATTCAACAATTCTTACAAAGAATCTCTTGAAAATGCAGGTCTTAAGGTAGCAGGTACTTCACCTGATGGCAGACTTGTTGAAATGGTGGAAATGAGTAAAGCTGACCACCCTTACTTTGTAAGTGTTCAGTTCCACCCAGAATTTAAGTCAAGACCTAACAAGCCTCATCCATTGTTTATGGGACTTGTTGATGCCGCTATTAAAAATATGTAATATAAAATATGTTGATTATTTAACATTTATTCAATAACCCCCACTTCTAATACAGAAATGGGGGTTATTATTAATACATAACTAAAAAACTCACTTCTAATACTAGAAATGAGTTTTTTTATTAAAGTAAAATATACTTGAGAATAAACAATATACTTAATATATACATTAAAATGCTAGCTCTAGCCTTCTTATTAGGATTAATGATATGTAAAACTGTATAAGAAATTACACCCATTGAAATACCCTCTGAAATACTAGAAAAGAAAGGCATTGCAATCATACAAATATACGCCGGAATTGATTCAAAACAATCGGAAAAGTCAATATTTGTAATATTAGTAACCATATAAAAACCAACAATAACAAGTGCAGGTGCAGTTGCAAATGAAGGAATTGCAAGAAAAATTGGCGAGAAGAATAATGCTAAACCAAATAAAATTGCAGTAACTAACGCTGTTAAACCAGTTCTACCACCTTCTGTAACACCTGAAGCACTTTCAATATAAGTAGTTGTTGTTGATGTACCTATAATAGCACCAAAAGTCGTTGCAACAGCGTCAGCTAATAAGGCCCCTTTAATTTTAGGAAGTTTACCTTCTTTGTCTAAAAGACCAGCCTTAGAAGACACGCCAATAAGTGTTCCAATAGTGTCAAACAAGTCAACAAATAAGAAAGCAAACACAACAACAATAAAATTTACTAAACCATTTTTATTTGTAAAAATTTCGCTAAAATTAAGTTTAAAAGCAACCTCTTTAATATCCCCAAAAGCAAAGCTAATCACACCATTAGGAATTAAAGAATAAAAACCTGCATCTGGATTTGGTACATATACACCAGCTATCTGACAAATAATACCCAATACCCAAGTTATAACAATACCTAAAAGAATATTACCCTTTACATTCTTAGCAACTAAAGCACCTGTAATAATTGTACCAATAACAGCAAGTAAAACAGTAATACCAACATCGTTGAAACCAACAACTCCAGCTTCAAGACCATTAGCCTTAATGTAATTATCAATAGAAAAAAGATTTAAACTGCCAGTAACAATATTAGCATTTTTTAAACCAATAATTGCAATGTAAAGACCAATACCAACAGAAACTGCTGTTTTTAATGTCATTGGAATAGAATTAAATATAGCTGTTCTAATATTTGTTAAAGATAAAAGTATAAAAATTATACCTTCAACAAATACAGCTGTAAGAGCTGTTTCCCAACTATAACCCATATCAATAACTACTGTATAAGCAAAGTATGCATTAAGTCCCATACCAGGAGCTAAAGCAAATGGATAGTTGGCAAATATAGCCATAAGTAATGTACCAACAAAGGCAGAAAGAGCAGTTGCTATAAACACACCGTTAGAATTCATACCTGTTGCTGATAAAATATTAGGATTTACTGCAAGTATATATGCCATTGTCATAAATACTGTAATACCAGCAAGTACCTCAGTCTTAACATCTGTGTTGTGCTCTTTCAGCTTAAAAAGCTTTTCAAACATAAGTTATTCCTCCTTAAAAAATTATTTAATTTTACATACTCAGTAATTATATTGTTTTTTTGCTTTTAGGTCAAGTAAAACTATAGAAAAAATAAAGATTTTATATAATTTGCACATATTATGTAAAAAAATAGCCGATAGCAAAACTATCGGCTAAAAGTTGTCAAGAAAATAAACAAACCTAAAAATACTTTTATTTCTATATATTAATGTTTTTTATTATTTTACAGTAGTAGTATTTTCACTAGTACCAGTACCTATAAGAGTAACTTGTCGTCTAGGTAAATATGTACTTGTATTTATTTTTACAGTTTCTTTTAAGACACCATTTTCGTATACATCTTTATAAAGTTCATATACATAACCATTTTTAGCAGTTACATCAAGTTTAGTTGTTCCTACTGGTAATGAACTATCCTCCTTTGTTACCGGATCATCAGGAGGTGTTTCCTTTATAAATTTGTTATGAAATTTAATAGTTCTACCAGCATTGTGAATTTCCTTACCATATATATTAACAACTACATTTGTACTTGTAAGATAAGACTCTATAAACACAGCACAATTTGTATCATTTTTAAACTTAAGATCCTTATAATCACCTGCAAGAGTTGCATCAAAGCCATAATCAGCATAACCCACTTTCATAGAGTGGTTGTATCTCTCTGTAATTTTAAGTTCAGCATTTAAAAGTGCCATATACAAGGCACTAGATACCTGACACATACCTCCACCAATACTATCTTCAATTCTACCATTTACAATAGTACCAGCATTTGCCCAACCATTAGCCTCTGTACAAGGATTAAAGTGTTCGTTAGTAGAAAACACTTCATTAGGATAAACTACAACTCCATTGATTTTAGCACAGCCATTTTTAAGGTTTTGTATTCTATTTGCATCTCCACCTTTATATGGACTTGAGTATGAACCAATAATTCCGGTAATACCAGTTACATCAGCATCTTTATGTTTAGGTTCTGTTGTTTTAATATCAAATTTAACTTCCTTACCAAAATCTCTTTTGTCAATAAGGTCATATACTTGATTTAAAATAGCATCTTTGTCAATACTATAACCAGTTTGTGAAGGTGTAACAACAAATTGACCGTTAATTCTTTTTAATCCTGCATCTTTTGCCTCAACAGTAATTTTGTCGGAAATAGCATTA
>UQRG01000036.1 GCA_900543365.1 uncultured Eubacterium sp.
CGCTTATTTGCGTATGCAGTCAACAAAAAATAAAAAAAGACTCTTCCAAAAGCCAGAAAGGGTAGGGGGAGAGCTTTTGAAAGAGCCTAGATGTAAAGACCAGCCTTACATTCTGTAAAAGATTATATATGATGCGAGGCATATTGTAAATGAAAAAATTGTTAATATTTTTTTAAAAAAATTTGACAATTACTATAAGAATAGTATATTTTTCGACAGTTTTATACTAAAGCATAATGCAAATAAGTCCCCCGTTGCCCTCATTTATAATCTTCTGTAAAGTTTCCTTAAACTTATACTGTGTATCTTCAGGCATACGCATAAGTTTTGAATTTAGGTCATCAGTTATAAGCTCCTTAAGACTTCTTCCAAAAATATTATAGTCCCACATATTTTCAGGATTTTCCTTATACTGACTCTTTAAGTAGCCTACAAGCTCCTTAGATTGGTCCTCACTTCCTACAATAGGAGATACACTGGTTTTAATATTTGTTTTAATCAAGTGTATACTTGGTGCATCAGCATCAATTTTTATACCAAATCTATTGCCTTGTTTAAGAACCTCTGGTTCAGAAATAGTCATTTCCTCAACAGAAGGTGTGACTATACCATAACCCTTTTTATTAACCTCATCAAGAGCAAACTTAATTTTATCATAGGCTCTTTTAGCCTCAGCAAGGTTTTTCATCATTGATATAAGCTGGTATTCACTTGTTATTTCCATACCTGTAGTCTCAGAAAGTATATTATAAAAAAGACTATCATTAAGTGTAACATCAATATTGGCTTTACCTTCACCTAAATTAATGTTTTCAGCATAAAGTTTTTTAACATTTTCATTATTTTCTAATATAGAAATATTTTTGTTAATATCTCGTATACCATTTATTTTAGATGCCATTTCCCTTACAGATGAAATAATATTTTCCTTAAGCCAATGATTAATAGGCATAGCCTCAAGCCACTTAGGAAGTGTAATATCAATTTCACCTACAGGAAATTGATAAAGAGCTTCTTCCAAAATATTATCAACTGCATCTTGAGATAGGTTTTTACAATCAGCAGGTATAACCTTTGCACCATACTTATTTTCCATTTGTCTGGCAATTTCAAGAGTTTTATCACTTTCCGGCTGAGTAGAATTTAAAACAATAACAAAAGGCTTATTTAATTCTTTAAGCTCATTTACAACTCTACTTTCACTATTTATATAATTTTCTCTAGGTATATCTGTAATAGTGCCATCACTGGTAATAACAACAGCTATTGTGGAATGATCCTTAATAACCTTTTGAGTACCCAATTCTGCTGCTTGAGCAAAGGGCATTTTTTGCTCTGACCAAGGAGTTGAAACCATTCTTGGTTTATCATCAACAATATGTCCTTTAGCACCATCAACTATGTAACCAACGCAATCAATAAGTCTTACATTTAAATCAATACCTCCATCTAAACTAATCTTAACAGCCTCATTAGGTACAAACTTAGGTTCTGTAGTCATAATTGTATTACCCTCTGCTGACTGAGGAAGTTCATCAAGAGTTCTGGTTTTAACATAATCATTTTTAATATTAGGTATAACAAGCTTATCCATAAAGCTTTTGATAAATGTAGATTTTCCAGTTCTAACCGGTCCAACAACACCTATGTATATATCTCCTTTAGTACGCATAGCTATATCCTTATATATATCAAAGCTATTCATAATTAACCTCCATACTATTTCTTACACTAATAATATGCAGTCAAACTTAATTTTAGACTCAAATATATTGGTAGCTTTTAACAAAAATAATATTAAAAACTTGTATATTATTACCAATAAAATATTTTTTTATTAATTTAAAATTCCATTTTAAGTTATTTCTTAAATTTTACCGTTATTTTTACCAATAAATTAATATATTTTTTATCAATAATGTTTAAAAGATACAATTTCTGTTTATAAAAAATATATTTGACAAAACAATAAAATCAAGTTATTATATTATTGTAACAAGTAAAAGTAAGTCTAAAAGACTAACAAATAAAGGGAGGTAAATTTAAATGAGATCATTAAATATTAAGTTAGATTCTATCGACAAGGTAAAGGATTTTGTAAACATTATCAATACTTTTGACGGTGACTTTGATTTAGCTTCAAGCAGATATGTAGTAGATGCTAAGTCTATTATGGGTATCTTTTCACTTGATGTAAGTTCTGTTCTTCGTCTTGACATTCAGGACGATTCTCAGTATGATGCTATTAAGGCTGCATTAGGTAAGTACGAGGCTTAATTATCGGATTTAATATACTGATATACATAAAAAAGGCTATTGCTTAAGCTATTTTTACTTAAGCAATAGCCTTTTTTTCCTATATTTTTTATTTTTATGCAACATTTCACCATTTTCAGTTGTTTATATTACAGAGAGGCAAAAAAAGAAGAAAGGAAGTGGATATATGACAATATCAAGTGATGCCTGTGACTAGTGCATTAGTATTAGAAAAAGTGAGTTTCAAAAGCCTTTTCAAAAAAATACTATGTATTATATCTCCTGTGGCTAGAAATATCAAAGCTAAGGAAGAAGCAAAGCTAAAAGCCGAAAAAGTCCTTAATGACTATGGCAATTCAATACTTAGAATGGCTTATTCATATTTGCACAATATTCAGGACGCAGAAGATATACTGCAAAATACACTAATACGCTATATAAAGGCAGAAAAAGAGTTTGACTCTGAAGTGTATGAAAAGGCTTGGTTATTGAAAGTAGCATCAAATTTAAGCAAAAACAAACTTAAATATAACAAAGTGCGAAATTATACAGAACTTGATGAAACTATACCAGCACCAGAAAAAAATGACCTTGCCTTTGTATGGGAAGCAGTTAAAAATCTTCCTGAAAAGTATTCAGAGGTAATTCACCTGTACTATTATGAAGGCTATAGTTCAATTGAAGTTGCTCAAATATTAGAAAAAAATCAAGCAACTGTACGCTCTCTATTAAAAAGAGGTAGAGATTTGTTAAAAACACAGTTAAAGGAGGCATACGATTTTGAAATATAAAGAAATAATGGATAAAATATATGTTACTCCTGATATGAAAGAAAGAATACTTGAAAATGTCAATGCTGAAATAGATAAAAAGTATTCTCCTATTAAAATATATTACAAAGCATTTGCCTCTGTAGCTGCCTGTGCCGTAATTGTTATAGGTATATTATCTGTACACAACATTATGACACCATCTATTCCAGGTGACCTTGAAGGTACGCCACCTGTTACATCGCCTTATGCTTTAGATGGATTTAATTCTGTTGAGGAGCTTTCAAAAGAGGTTGGATATACTGTAAAGACAGTTAATTACATACCTTTTGACACAACAAAGACAGAATACTTTAACATTGATAGTATGGCTGAAATCAACTACTCAAATGACAAAGATACTCTTACATTCAGAATGGATAAGGGCAATAGTGATATAAGTGGCTACTACAATGTATTTAATAACGAAAAAACAATTGGAAATGTAACAATAAAGGGTGATGGTAATTTATATTCATTAGCAATATGGTCTGCTAATGGCTACAGCTACTCTATTGATATTACTACACCTGTAAATCAAGAAACTATGTTAAATATTGTAAACTCTGTAAAATAAACAACTAAAATGAAATGAGGTATTAACTATGAAAAAATTATTTACTATTTTAACAACTGCAACTATAATTTTTACAATGTCTGTATCAGCTTTAGCTCAAGGTATTTATATTGTAACTGTAAACGGTGAAAAAGTAAGTGACAATGCTTATCAAGAAAGCAACACAGATAAGGGTATTCTTGTGCCAGTAAGAGCCGTTGGCGAAGCATTAGACTTTAAAGTAGTGTGGAATCCAGAGGATAAAACTATTTTATTAGATGACAATTCTATGCACGCAACTCTTACAATTAACGAGGATAACTATATTGCATCAACAAGTATTGACGGTATGGTTGGCACAACTGCTCCATTTTCATTAGGTCAAGCTCCAAAGATAATTAATGGTAGTGCTTATGTTCCTGTTGGTATATTTGTTCCTCTTTTAGGCAACGATGACAGTATTTTAAGTGTAGAGGATAACAATGTTGTTATTAACACAAATGTACTTGATAATACAGAAATACCAAACCCTATTACAGAACATAAAACTATTGAGGAGCTTAATAATGGTGTTGGCTTTGATGTTAAACTTCCAAAGGTTGGCGATGATTACAAAATAACTTTTATATCTGATATTAGCGACGATTTGGCACAGGTTGTTTATAACAATGGAAGTAACGAAATAACTTATAGAATGGCTAAAGGAAATGATGATATAAGTGGTGATTACAATGTGTATAATGATACTAAAACTGTTGAAATAAATGGTGCAAAGGTTACATTAAAGGGTAATGACAGCAAATATAATGTTGCTGTATGGTCTAAGGGAGATTATACTTATTCTTTAGGTTCTTATAATGAAAGTATGACAGAAAAGGGTATTTGTTCTGTTGTTGAAAGTGTAGAATTTTAATAAATTGGAAAACCCTCAGTCACTTTGTGACAGCTCCCCTATAAGTGGAGCTAAGTGGTTAATTCTCAACTGTTCTTTTATCATATACGAATATGTTATTTGTAGGGGCGAACAATTGTACCGAAAGATTTATCGGCAAATCTGAAAGATTTGTTTTTGCGTAGCAAAAATGCTGATGTTCGCCATTTTCATAAGTAACTTTACCTATTATCTATTACCTATTACCTACTTAACCCCTCCAATAGCCTTAATAGCCTCCATAGCAGCCATTTGTTCAGCTTCCTTTTTACTATGACCAACACCCTTACCAAGAACCTTTTGCTTATGACGCACTTCAACAGCAAAGGACTTGCAATGAGCCGGTCCACTTTCTGATGTAATAACATATTCAATAGGCTCTTGACTATCTCTTTGTATAATTTCCTGTAATGTAGTTTTAGCATCTAAAATGTGAACTGTACTTGATATTTCATTTATTTCATCAACAAGAAGATTAAGTATAAACTTTCTTGCTTCGTCCATACCTCCATCAAGATAAATAGCACCAATTACAGACTCAACAGCATCGGCAATAATAGAATTTCTTTCTCTGCCACCAGTATGTTCCTCACCTTTACCCAACTTAAGGGCATTATTTATACCAAGTTCTCTACCTTTTTTACTCAGCATTGTTTCACAAACAACACTAGCCCTCAACTTAGTAAGTTTACCTTCAGGCCAAAGGCTAAACCTCTTATAAATATACTCACCGACAACAAAACCAAGTATAGCATCACCTAAAAATTCAAGTCTTTCATTACACTCTACACCCGCATTTTTGTGTTCATTTGCATAAGAACTGTGAGAAAGGGCTGTGGAAATTAGCCTTTCATTTTTAAATTGATAATTAATATTCATAAGTACCTCCGTTAATAACTGTTACAATTATAGATACCTTAGCTTAATACTCCACACCTATTAAGCTAATATATCTATTAAATAACAGAAAAACTGCTACAAAATTTTGTAGCAGCCTTAGTTAAATATTTTAATATTATTCCTGAGCAGCCTTAATGCAAGCTACAACATCAGCAACTGACTTAATTTCAGCAGACTCATCATTATCAAATTCAACATCAAATTCTTCTTCTAATGTGTTGATAACCTGGAATAAATCTAAAGAATCAGCATCTAATTCCTCAAAAGTAGTATCAAGAGTGATTTCAGACTCATCTCTACCTAATTCATCAGCGATAATTGAAATAATCTTTTCTTCCATTTTGAAAATCCTCCTTAACTTTTTTCAAACAACCCATAATTGCTTGTTTATTATAATATACTAGATATTTATAAAATTTACAAGTATATTTTTAAAATTTTAATAAATATTTTAACGACAAAAACCTCTGTTACATTCTTTCTGCTATTTTATTAACTATATCAGCATCAATAAATTTTTCACACTGCTTAATTGCACCAGCAACAGCACCTGCATCAGAGCTACCGTGAGCTTTAACTACAAGTCCCTTAAGACCTAAAAAAGGAGCACCACCAATGTCGTCATATTCAAAAAAATCTCTTTTAAGCCTTTTAAATGCTGGCTTAGAAAGGAATGCACCAATTTTAGTAATAATGCTAGAAAGAAGTGCTTTCTTAAGTAATCTAAGTACAGTATTAGCCAAACCTTCCATTACCTTAAGTATAACATTGCCAACAAAAGCATCACAAACAATAACATCTACATTGCCTAAAGTAATATCTCTAGCCTCAGTATTACCGGCAAAATTAAGTCCTTCAGCTTTGTCTAAAAGTTGATAAGCCTCTTTAACAAGAGCATTACCTTTTTCACTTTCTGTACCAATGTTTACAAGTCCAACTCTTGGATTTTTTCTACCTTCAACATATTCCATATATATTGAACCCATATGAGCATACTGCAAAAGATATTCTGGTTTAGCATCAACATTAGCACCAGAATCAAGCATAAGCACACGCTGTTTTTCAGTTGGAAGCATTGTACCCAAAGCAGGTCTTTTGACACCCTTTATTCTACCAACAATAATAGTAGCACCTGTAAGTAAAGCACCTGTGTTACCTGCTGAAACAAAAGCTACAGCATTGCCTTCCTTAACCATATTCATACCAACTACCATTGAAGAATCCTTTTTAGTTTTTATAGCTTCTGTAGGAGTATCACAGTTTTCAATAATTTCCGTAGCATTAACTACTTGTATTTTACTTTTATCATATTGATACTTTGAAAGTTCAGCATTTATTATATCCTCTTTACCTACTAAAGCTAAATTATATTTAACTGTTTTACTTGCCACAACAGCACCTTTTACAGTTTCAATAGGAGCATTATCTCCACCCATTGCATCAATAGCAATAACCTTATCTGACATTTTGTTATCCCCTGTCCTAGTTATAATATATTCTGTTACATTATAGCAGAATATATTGTAATAATCAAGTAATGGGTATTATATTTATATATCAAAAACATTTACAAAATAATATTAATTAAAATAAGCACTTTTACTGTCTTTATCCCAATTTACCTTAGCATCTAATTCTTCACCTAGAATTCTAAAGGGCACAAACATTCTGCCATTGCTAATTTCAGCCTTAGCACCATTAGGTATAATCTTATGTTTACCATTAACAACAACAATATTTGAATCTGCTGTAAATGATATTTTTTTATCTTTATAATTAATATAGGCTGTCTTAGTATCAGAGTCCCAAGACACACTATTTACATCACCTTTACCCGTATAACCATCAGTTAAAGCAACTGTTACAGCCCTTAAAGGAATAAGAATAGAGCCAGTACCAGCTTGAATATAAGGTGGTGAATCTATAATGTGGCTTTCATCATTAACAACCATAATACTTCTGCCAACTGTTACTTGAACTTTATTAATTACATTAGGATTGTCTGTTGTTACCTGATTTTTTTCAGCAATAGTTGTAGTTTCCGTTGTAGTTTCTACATTACCTTCATTAAATATATAATTACCATAAGTTAAGCCTTTATCATTAACTCTGCCAGATAATTTAACTCTAATTGGCCCGTTATCCTTAACATAAACTGGCAGAGGTATAGCATAATGAGCAACCCCTGTGCCATTGTTAAAAGATGAAATATTACGATTTACATAATCTTTAGGAATATTACAAAGGCTTACTCTAATAGCATAATCACCAAGTCTAGTTATTTTATATGGCACTTCTGATGTAGGTCTATCTGCCATAACATCATAAAAGCCATTTTTACCATCCCACTTATAATTGTTATAACCTATGTACTGATAACCTCTGCTATTGTAACCAATATCACTAGGCAGCCCATTACCATCAATAACATTAGCTGAAAAAACAATAGCATTTTCAAAGTTTATTTCAATATATGCTCCTGTTGTAACCTCATCATTAGGTTCAATATATAACTTTGCATTAACCGGAGTACCGGCAGTTTTAACACTGCCAGACTCCTTAATCATATTTCGAGAACTGCCAAAAGATATACAAGAAAAGGTAAATATAAATACTAAAGTTAAAATAAGTTTTTTCATTAAATCACCACAAATTATTAGTTAAAGAAAGCTGTCTTTGTTTCTCCGTCCCAACTTACTTTAGCACCAAGTGCCTGACCTAATGCTCTAAAAGGAACAAACATTCTACTGTTAGTAATTTCTGCCTTAACACCATTATCCATAGTTACAGACTTGCCATTAATAACAGCTACATTTGAACCAGCAGTAAACTTAACAGTATTTTCCTTAAATGAAATAGTTGCTGTCTTTGTTTCTCCATCCCAGCTTACACAATCTTCATTGCCAACAACACCTTGACTAACAGCTCTTAAAGGAATCATTGTTGAACTTGAACTTTTCTGAATATAAGCAGAAGCATCAATAGTTACAGACTTACCATTAACTGTGATTTTGTCAGCACCTATCTGAACACTAACCTTATTATTAAGAACTGCGTCATTATTATTGTTTTTATCTGCCTCTGTTGTTGTTTCTGTTGTAGTTTCAGTAGTTGTTACAGTTGTAGTTGTAGATGATGTAGCAAGACTATTATTTAAAGTATTTCCTAAAGAGTTAGAAATTGAAGTACCATTACTATCAATACTTACTGTAACATTAGCTGTAGTATCACTGTCTGCATAAGCTACCATAGGTATTGAATAATAAGGTGTTCTTGTTGAACCATTTACAGCCTTTAATGAATCACCAACATAAGTATCAGGTAAATTCATAAGATATACTTCAATCTGAACATCGTTAATTCTTCTTATACGATATGGCAGTTTACCACTTGCTGTCTTTGGTACAACTTGTGCAAAGTTGTCACTACCATTCCAGGTAACACCATTTTCATTGTACTGATAACCACCAGCCTTATAACCTTCTTCATTTTCATCTGAACTTGTACCATCAATAACTGCCTGTGAAAATACAGTAGCATTATTAAATGTAATAATAATTGATGAACCAGTTTCAACCTCTGAATGAGGTACAATTTCAAAGTCTGCATTAGCAAGGGACGCACCATCTCTAACATGCTGTACCTTTGAAATAGTATTAGTAGACGCACCAAAAGCTGTTGTATTAACAGCAAGTGCCATAGCTAAAACAAAAAATAATTTTTTCATATTAAACACTCCTTTAAAACTTTACACATTAGTTAAATCTCAATATCCTTATCAACATAAACAACAGCCTCATCTTTAATAACATTTACATTGTTACCAGTAATATTAATTATGTTTTCAACTAATTTATTGGATATATTCACCTCACTTAAAACAACAAACTCCACCTTATCTGTATAAATAGTGTCTTCTAAAATATGCCCTCCATTTAATATTTCATACTGAACCTTACCTGAAAGAGTATAGTCAACGATAAAATGCTGCTTAATATGTGGTATTCTTTCAATAAGTCCGGCAACAGCAATACCCTCTCTAGCAGAAAGGCTATAAGCCCTAACAAGACCACCTGTGCCAAGTAATGTTCCTCCAAAATACCTAGTTACAACAATAATAGTATTCTTAATATCTTTACCTCTTAATACATCAAGTATAGGCATACCTGCTGTACCTCCAGGCTCTCCATCATCAGAATATCTTTGTATTTGATTTTTGTCACCAAGCTGATAAGCATAACAATTATGTCTGGCATCCCAATATTTCTTTTTAATTTCTTCAATATATGCTACAGCATCATCTTCTGAAGTTATAGGCTTAACATTGGCAATAAATCTTGACTTTTTTTCTACAATTTCTGCCTGACCAAAGGCTTTTACTGTTACATATTTATCCATAAATTACCTCATATTATATAAATAACTTTGATAAAAGTACATTCATAATAAAATTGTTGTTATAAAGTATACTACCAATAAATGAATTGTTAATTGCATTAATTAAATCACTAAATACTGGTGAGGCAATAAGTAATGTTGTAATTGCCATAATACTCCAAATAATAACAACACCCCAGAAAACCCCAAGAAAAGCACCGCCAAGGCTATTAAGCTGCTTAACAACAGGCATTTTAACAGCAATATCTAATGCAGTAAATGCCAACTTAATACAAAACTTAATAATAAAGAAAACAAGTATACTAATAACAATGTTAAGAATAATATTAGCTATATACCCGGCTATATACTCCTGCAAGCTATTTACACCAAGAAGGTCATATATAACAGAGTTATTATTATCAACAATCATTGTTTTAAGACCTTCTGGTAAAGTTAAAGAATTAATAGCTGTAATTTGGCTGGAACCATTAGTAGCAGACACGCTATCAAGACCCATAACTGTATAAATTGTTTCTCTTAAAAAATCAAATACAATAGTTTTTCTTAACAAACTGCTAACAAAAGGATACAAAAAATATGTTACAAGTATAGAAATAAGCCAAGAGCAAGACTTTAAAATACTTGATATAAGTCCTTTGTTTGCAAAATAAAATATAGATAATAATAGTATGACTATAATTATAATGTCAACTGTGTAGTTCATATTGCCTCCTTAAGCTCCAGTTGTACTTTCTGTAGTTTTGGCTTGAGTAGTTACTTCAGTATTTTTTTCCATATCTGCTTCCTGCATAGTTACACCTTTCTTAACATCAAGAAGTTGCATTTTAGTAGTACCTATTAATAAAACTCTATCAACTGAATTATAAAACTTCATTTCCTTAATATTTTGAACGGCAGAATATTTCCAAAGTTCTCTACCTCTTGAGGTGTAAGCTACAAAGTCTTTATTGGCTCCTATAATAGTACCATAGCTAGAAGATGAAATATAATCAATTCTATTATCAGCCTTAGCAGAACCAGTTTCTCTACCTTTTAAATTGTACCAATGAATTGTATTTTCCTGTGCTTGAGCCTTTTCATCAGTAATATTAACAGCTTCACCATAAGCTACAGCTATTTCCTTACTGTTAACAATGTTAAAAGCTGTAACATAATTATCAAATGTCTTTTCCCATTCCTTTTTAAAAGCATTTACACTTGAACAATCGATGTTCATAATTGATGTATCACTAGCTACAATACAGTAATTATCAGGTGTAAACTTAACAATAGCTGCAATAGCCTCAGGCACTTCAATAGCACTAACAAGACCGTCACTTGACTCTATTGATTGAGCATCAGCCTTAGATGTATAGTAGAAAAGAACACTTGACTTAATTTTAATATCACTATAGTCTACAAGAGAAATAGAAACAATACTACCATCATCAGATATATCTATACCTAATGGAATACCGTCCTTAGATGCTCTTGCACACTCAAACATTGTTTCACCTGTGTTTGAATAAACATCAACTCTGTAGTCATCACCAACCTTACACACAACAGCACAACAGCCTAAAGGATTAATAGCAAAAGTTGTTATTTCTCCGGCAGCAGTAATTTGATAAAGTCTGCCAGTTTTGTCATAAACATTAATAATTTTACTACTACTATCAGCTACA
>UQRG01000037.1 GCA_900543365.1 uncultured Eubacterium sp.
TAAGAAACATAATCATTGAACCTGCAAGAGTATCATTATAATTAGCACTAGCCACTACAATATTTTGAGATACAAAAAAATAACCTGTGATAAGTACAAAAAAACCTAAAAATCCATAGCCTGTTAATGTAGTAAAATAATTTTTAAGTTCTTTTTTAAATATGGAAACCATTAGTCATCAGCCTCCTTAGTATCTTTGCATTCAGCTTCCTGTCCACCCTCTGCAAAGACTATGTTCAGTTCTTCTGTTTCTACTTCTTCATTGTCAATAGTTCCATTAACAATTTGAAGGAAAACTTCTTCAAGACCACTTGTTAAAGGTCTTAACATAAGTACAGATATTCTTTCTTCAGCCATAGTTGCAAATATAATTTCTCTTATGTCACTACCTTCACTACCGTAAACCTTAATGTCATAGGTTCCGTCACTATTATCTCTGTCAATAGTAGCAGTATCAATAGAACTCCATTCCATAAGTTTCTGCACTGCTCTATAAGGGTCGCCTTTAATAGTAACAAGTTGAGCAGAATTACCTGCCATATTTACAAGCTCCTCTGTTGATTCACTTGCCACTATTTTGCCTTTGTTAATAATAATAATTCTGTCACATATTTCACTAACTTCACTTAAAATATGAGAGCTTAATATAACTGTATGCTTTTTGCCTAAATTCCTTATAAGCTGACGCATTTCCATAATCTGCTTAGGGTCTAAGCCAGATGTAGGTTCGTCAAGTATAAGTACATCAGGATTACCAACTAATGCTTGTGCAAGTCCTACTCTCTGTCTATAACCTTTGGAAAGATTTTTAATAAGTCTTTTATAAACATCATTTAACTTAGTAATTGTAACTATATCATTAATCATAGATGCTCTATCTTGTTTTTTTACTTTTTTAAGGTCACAGATAAATTTAAGATATTCTTCTACTGTCATATCCCCATAAACAGGAGGAACATCAGGTAAATAACCCAGTTCTTTTTTTGCCTTTACCGGGTCATCAAGTATATCAAATCCATTTATTCTAACTGTTCCTTCTGTTGAAGAAATAAAACCTGTCATCATATTCATTGTTGTAGTTTTGCCTGCACCATTAGGTCCAAGAAAGCCTACAACTTCACCATCATTGACTACAAAGGATATGTTATCAACTGCTGTATGAGGACCAAATTTTTTAGTTAAATTTTTTACCTCTATCAAAGCTAAGCCTCCTTTATCTATTATTATTAATATAATACACTAATTTGGTTGTGTTTTCAATTAATATAGGCTTAATTGAATATTAAGGTTTTATGAATAATATACATTAATATAATTGTTTAATGTTCGGTATTGATTAAAGTTAAAGTAGACTAACAATATTCACATCTACAATTACCTTATAGTTAATCAATATTCATCTTGTCTATTTTTCCACTCATTATACTGATACTTATCAATTTTAACTTCTCTACCCTTAGTACCACCTAAGTCAGGACCAACAATACCTCTTTCTTCAAGTTCATCAATAATACGAGCAGCCCTATTATAGCCTATTTTAAATTTACGCTGTATAAAGCTAGTAGATGCCTTTTGCTGAATTGCTACAAGTTTAATTACCTCGTCAATTAAATCATCACTGCCATTATTGTTACTGCCACTATCACTATCTCCACCGTGAGCCTCTGCAACAGACCTATTAATTTCGTCAATAACAGACTTGTCATAATGGCTATCATCTGTTTTAATTGAATTAACTATATCTTCAACTTCCTCATCAGTTACAAAAGCTCCCTGTATTCTCAATGGCTTATCATCAAAGGCTCTTGTTTTAAGAAGCATATCACCTCGACCAAGTAGTTTCTCTGCACCAGTAGCATCAAGAATAATTTTGGAGTTAATACTACCTGCTACCTTAAAAGCAATTCTTGACGGAACATTTGCCTTAATAAGACCTGTAACAATATTAGAGTCTGGTCGCTGAGTTGCAATAACAAGGTGCATACCAGCAGCTCTGGCAAGCTGTGTTAGTCTAACAATAGCGTTTTCAACTTCCTTGCCTGTTGTCATCATAAGGTCAGCAAGCTCATCAATAATAATTACTATATAAGGTAATTTTTCAGTACCTTCAATTTTATTATAGCCTTTTATATTTCTAACACCATATTTTTCAAGAAGGTCATATCTTCTTTCCATTTCTCTAATCGCCCAATTTAAAGCACCGGCAGCTTTTTGCACATCACTGACAACTGGTATAAGAAGATGTGGAATACCATTATAAACACTAAGTTCAACTTTTTTAGGGTCAATAAGTATAAGTTTCACTTCATCAGGCGTTGCCTTATACAGTATAGAAGTAATAAGTGTATTTATACAAACAGACTTACCTGCACCAGTAGCACCTGCAATAAGCAAATGAGTCATATCAGCAATATCAGCTACAATAACTGTACCTGTAATATCTTTACCTACGCCAAAGGCAAGTTTGCTATCATAATCTCTAAATTTGTCTGTAAGAAGTACCTCACTAAAATAAACTGGAGATACAGAGTCATTACCAAGCTCAATACCTATTTTGTTTGTGCCTGGAATAGGTGCTTCAATTCTAACAGACTTGGCAGCCATAGCAAGCTCAATATCTTTATCAAGTTTAGTAATTTTGCTAACTGGTATACCCTTTGGAGGTATAAGCTCATATCTTGTAACAGTAGGTCCTTGACTTATATTATCTACTTTTGCCTTAACTCCAAAGGTAGCAAGTGTTTCCTCTAAAAGTCTTGATTTATTAATTAATTCTTCTCTATTTGATGTTCCTTGCTTTTTAGGATTTCTATGAAGAATATTAGGGCTAGGGAACTTATAAGGTGTTGTAGTCTTTATGTTAAGCTTATTAATTTCCTCTGTTTTTTCTGCTTCAATAATAACCGGTTGATTTTCTTTAATCTTATTTTCAACTGGTTTTTCAATTAATTCTATATTATTAACAGCATCTTCCCAAGGTGGCGTTTCATTTTCTTCATTAATTATTGATGATGTTTCTTGCACAGGTTCAGTAATAACCGGTTCTGAATAATTTTCCTCTAATGCTTCTTGTGTAGTTACCATAGGTTCTTCATCATATTCATCATCATAAATATCAAAATATTTAGGACTTTCCTTTATATCATCAGTAAAATGAAGTGTAGGTATTTCAGGGATTTTAATATCTTCATCATCAAAATTTTCTTCCTTGATAATATCTGATTTAAGACTTTCCTCATACCTTTGCATATCTTCTTTTATAAAGGAAGGAATGACAAAATCAGGTTCTTTGTCATCATACTCATATTTTTTATTAAATATATCTGTTTCAATAATTATATCTTCATCATTTCCTCCTTTATCCTCTGGAATATTAATAAATACCGGCTTACCATTAGACTTATGTTTTTTCTTTTTCTTCATTTTTTCAACTGGAAGCTCCATTTGTGTAGTTTCTGTATAATCGTCATAGTATTCTTCATCTTCATCAACAGTTATATGACTTAATCTATAATCTCTATATTCTTCCTTTGTACCATCAATCCAGTCACCAATAGAACCTGCAATATCTGCTACAGTTTTGCCAGTAGCAAGCACAATAAGTATAATACTAACAACTAAAAGAATAATAGTTGTTCCTGTTTTGCCTAATAAAGCACAAAAAGCACCACCTATAATTGCTCCTATAAAGCCACCGTTTTGAATATTACCATTTAAAAAGCTATCTGAAATGTATTGAGAAAAAGGTATATCACCTATACCTTGTTTATATGTAAATGTATGGGCAAGACAAATAATTGTAGTAAAAAAGCCAATAAATAAAGTCAACTTAAATTTATAAGCATACTTTGTCTTATCCATAAGAGTTTGAACACCAAAAAGCATAAATACAATAGGTAAAATAATAGCTCCTATGCCGAATAAATGCTTTAATCCTGCTGATATATAGCCTCCTATTATTCCCATTCTGTCACTGGCTATAACACATATAAAAATAATAACAGCTACACCAATAAGAGAAATAGCTAAAACTTCTGCTTTTAGCTTTTGTTGCCTTGCATCAAGCATAGCCTGTTCTGACTTTGTAAGCTTAGGAGTGCTTTCCCTAGCTTTATTTGATTTTGTAGTTTTTGTTGTTGAATTTGTCGTCTTTTTATTTGAATTTTTATTTGATGAGGTAGGCTTCTTTCTGCCTGCTGTTGTTGCCATCTATTACACTCTCCCTAATTTTAAACATACAATAAACAAAGCAAGTATAATTTCTTGCTTTGTAAAATATATTATAACATATTAAGAGGATATTTTCTACTATGATTTATAAGTAGTAAAAAGTTATTGCTAAAACTATACATTTATGTTAATATAAATATAAATCGTACATTGAGGTGATTAATTGTGGCAAATTACTTTTTAAATAAAAAAATCGGCATTATTGGTGGTGGTCAGTTAGGTCAAATGATGCTCCTTGAAGCTAAGAAAATGGGATTTTATTCAGTTGTTCTTGACCCTACTCCCGATTGCCCTTGTCATAGTATATGTGACGAGCATATTGTGGCTAACTTTGACGATGAAAAGGCATTTCAGCTTTTAGCCGAAAAAACTGATGTAATAACCTATGAATTTGAACATATTAATGCTAAGGCTCTTGAAAAACTTGAAGATAAAGGATACAAAATTTATCCTACAGCAGCAAGCCTTGAAGTAATACAAGACAAACTTACTCAAAAAGAGGCTATGGCTAAGGCTGGTCTTCCTGTACCAGATTTTATGATAATAGAAAATATTGAAGATATGACTAAGGCCGGAAATGAATACGGCTATCCTTATATGTTAAAAGCCAGAACCGGGGGATATGACGGCAAAGGTAATGCTGTAGTTAAAAGTGCTAATACTATTGAACAAGCATACAATGAACTTGGTGGTGGCAAAATAAAACTTATGGCTGAAAAGATGATTAACTTTAAAATGGAAACATCTATTCTTGCCTGCAGAAGTTTAAATGGTGACATTGCCGTTTACCCAGTTGGTGACAACAAACACATTGACAGCATACTCCACGAAACCAGTGTACCAGCTAACATTCCAGATAAAGCATCAAAACTTGCTATGGAAGTTGCCTCAAAGGTAATGGAAATATTTGATGGTATAGGTATGTTTTGTGTTGAAATGTTTGTAACTAACGACAATGACATACTTATTAATGAAGTTGCTCCCAGACCACATAATTCAGGTCACTATACAATAGAAGGCTGCGTAACAAGCCAGTTTGAAAATCACATAAGAGCAGTAGTTGGTTTACCTTTAGGTAGTACTGACCTTATAAGCCCTACAGTTATGATTAATCTATTAGGTGAAGTCGGCTACAACGGCAATGCTATTGTTGAAGGTCTTGACAAAGCTCTTTCACTAAAAGGTGTCGCTTTGCACATTTATGGCAAAACTCAAACTAAACCAAAAAGAAAAATGGGACATATAACAGTAACAGCAAATAGTATATCTAAGGCTAAAGAAATCGCAGAACAAGCCTTTGATTATATTAAAATAAAAACATTATAAAAGGAGGATAAATAAAATGGTTCAAGTAGGTATAATAATGGGCAGTGATTCAGACCTTCCTATTATGAGTGAAGCTGCTAAAGTTCTTGATGAGTTTGGTGTAGAATACGAACTAACAGTTGTATCAGCACACAGAACTCCTGATAGGATGTATGAATATGCTAAAAGTGCTAAAGACAGAGGACTTAAGCTAATTATTGCTGGTGCTGGTGGTGCTGCACATTTACCGGGTATGACAGCTGCAATTACAACTCTTCCTGTAATAGGTGTGCCTATTAAGACAAAAGCATTAAGTGGTGTTGATTCACTTTATTCAATAGTACAAATGCCAGGTGGTATTCCGGTGGCTACTGTTGCAATAAACGGTGGTAAAAATGCTGGACTTCTTGCCGTACAAACATTAGCGGCATTTGATGAACAACTTTCTATTAAAGTTATTCAATATAAGAAAAACCTTGAGGATAATGTTATTGAAAAAGCACAACACCTTGAAAATATCGGATATAAAAAGTATCTTGCAGAATAAAAACAAAAAAAATTGCAACATTTTATAAGTTTTTTGTTGCATTTTTGTAAAAAATATAGTATACTTTTAATTGGATAAAATGTAACAGAATGTTTTTTATTTATTATTTCATTTAAAAAGGAGATATGGATTATGAACTACACTCAGATTATCGGCTCTAACATTAGATACGAAAGAAGATTAAGAGGACTTACTATTGATGACTTTGCTAAGGTTATTGGTATGGCACCTGGTTTTGTAGGTCTTATTGAAAGAGGTCAGAGAGGTACAAGTATTGCCAATATGGTAAGAATTGCTGAATTTTTTGAAATTACTCTCGATGAACTTATCACTAAGGACTTAGCTCAAGGTAAAGTTTCTACTCCAAAGAGCGTAAACAAAATCGAAAAGGATAGAAAAGCATTAATTAGTATGATTAACACTATGCCTAATGATAAGGTACAAATTCTTGCTGCTAATGCTAAAACTTTAAATAAGTATATCCCTACTTTAAGTGCTAAGGAAGAAGCCCTTGCAGAGGAGTTTTAATTTAAAATTCCATATTTTTGTAAAAATCCCCATATTTATGGGGACTTTTTTATTTAAATTATTTTTTCATAAAGCATAACTTTAATTCATACCATATAATGAGGTGATAAGTTATGCTCAATTACTTATGGGGAGCAATGATATTTATAGGTATAGTTACGGCAGCCTTTACAGGCAATATGGCACAAGTAACAAACGGTGCTATAGACTCGGCAAGAGAAGCTGTAAACCTAGCCATAACAATGCTTGGTGTAATGTCAATGTGGACAGGTATAATGAAAATAGGTGAAAAAGCAGGACTAATAAAAAGCCTATCAAACAAAATGAAACCATTTTTGCACTGGTTATTCCCTACTGTTCCAAAAAACCACAAAGCAATGGAATATATATCTACAAATGTAATAGCCAACATACTGGGGCTAGGTTGGGCAGCTACACCAGCGGGAATATCAGCTATGAAAGAATTACAAAAGCTAAACAAAAACAAAGATATAGCAAGTACACCAATGTGTATGTTTATGATATTTAATATGTCCTCTTTACAACTTGTCAGTATAAATATAATAGCTTACAGAAGTCAATACAATTCACAAAATCCATCTGAAATAATTGGTCCTGGAATAGCAACTACCCTAGTATCAACACTAGCAGCCATAATATTTGCAAAAATAATGGAGATAAGAAAATGAAATTAATTATTTTGCTATCAGATTTAATAATGCCTCTAGTTATTGTTTACATACTTGCCTTTGGCTATAGCCGACGCATAGATGTTTATGACACCTTTGTAGAGGGTGCAAAGGAAGGTTTTTTTACAGTATTTGATATATTGCCTACTTTAATTGGTCTTATGATGGCAATAGGGATATTAAGAAGTAGTGGTGTGCTTGAAATAATTGTAAAGTTATCTGCTCCTTTAGCTAAAGCTTGTGGTTTTCCAGAAGAAGCAGTTCCTATTACATTAATGAGGCTTATATCATCATCAGCAAGTACTGGCATTTTACTTGATATATTTAAAAACTATGGACCTGACAGCTTTGTTGGAAGATTTGTATCTGTAATGATGAGTTGTACTGAAACAATTTTTTACACAATGAGCGTATATTTTATGTCTATAAAAATAACAAAAACACGCTATACATTAGGTGGTGCATTGTTTGCAAACTTTGCCGGAGTAATATCTGCACTTATACTTTGCAGATACCTTTGGCCATAAAAAACAAAGATAAAATAAAAAAAGTTGTAATTTATCTGTAAATGTTGTATACTTAAAATGTAAAGTTGTGATTTTTAATTATTCTTGACTTTTTATATATTTGCTATTAAAATAAAAGGACAATATACTAAGGAGGAATATTATGGCCCAGTATAAAAGCAGTGGCTTAGATAGCAAGACTCTTGCTGAAAGAAAAAGCAAAAGACTTGAAGAAGCTCTCAGTGCCTATACCCCTGAGCAGACAAAGCTAACTGTTAATAAGTTGCTTGAAGACTTTGTTGATGAAAGTGGCAACAATTATTTTGAAGCAGGTAAAAGAGACACCACTCTTTACTTTGCCGATGAAAATTATATAAGAGAAATGGAAAAAGAAAAGGCTAAGGATAAACATAAACAAAAAGAAAAGGCATCTGTAGTCGGAAAGCTGCATAAGCTTACTACTCCTAAAATCAAAAATGATGATTATTTTGAAGATGAAGATGTGAAAGTTTTTAAGCCTGAAAAATCCAATAAACCCGAACATACTGATAAATTACAGTCTGAAGCTGATGTTAATAAAGATAACACAACTGAAACTAATATTAAAAAAACAACAGCCAAAACCGAAATTGAGGAAACTAATGAAGTATCTGATGATAATAGCGAAGTAGTCGAGGAAAAAGACCAACAAGATACTGATTTAGATATTTCAAAAGAAAATACCAAAAATGATGACGATAATAACAAGGCAACAGCAAATGACAATATGCCAGAGCCTGAACCTACAATAGTTATAACCCCAGTTAAAGCTGAGGATATAGCCAAGGAGGATACTAAAGAAATGAGACGAGAATTTTTTGACAATGAAGCTGAAATAGAAGAAGTGCCTCGCCGTAGAAGAAAACCTGCTGAAGATGAAACTCCAGTTGAGGACAAAAAAGCTCCTGAAATCGATGTTGATGACATTGAAAACGAGGACGATGAAGAAGATGAAAAGCCAACAAAGAAAAATAAATTTGGTGGATTTTTCAAGCGTAAGAAAAAGGACGACCCTTTTGATGACGACGACGAATTTGAAGATGATGACGATGAGTTTGAAGATGATGAATTTGAAGATGATGACGATGTCGACGATGATGACTACTACGAAGAAGGCTTAAGCTTTAAAAAAGTATTAAATATTGTAGTTATTATTGCCCTTGTATGTTCTACTGTTTTCTTTGCAGCAAGCAACTATACTAACAGCAAAAAACTTGAAAGTGCCAATATTCAAATTAATGAATTAAGCAAATCTAATAATGATAATACAAATCAAGCAGAAACTGCTGTAGTTGAAAATACAACTGTTGCAACAACTGCATCACAAATTACAACAGAGGCTACTACCACTGCCGCCGAAAGTGCAGAAGCATCTGGTAAAACATACATAGTTCAAAAAGGTGATGTATCCGGTGAAAAGATTTGTAAAAATATCTATGGTGAATACACGCCTGAATTATGGCAAAAACTTTGTGAAGCTAACGGTAAGAATGGTACAGACTTTATAGTTGGCGAAGAAATAAAGGTACCTTGATAATAGTATTAATTGTTTTTGAAGGGGGTATGCCAAACAGCATAACCCCCTAAATAAATATATGGAGGAAAATATGAATTATTCCGATATGAACCTTATGGAGCTTAGAGAACTGGCTAAGCAAAAAGGTATAGGTAGTGTAACTAGATACAAAAAAGCTGAATTAATTGATTTGCTTGAAAAAGCTGAACCTCAAAATATACCTGTTGTTGAAGACAAAGAAGAAAATAAATTAAACTATTTAGACGAGCTAGACTCTGGCGTTGTTGGTGAGGGTATACTCGAAATATTATCTGATGGCTACGGCTTTTTAAGAACAGATAATTATTTAACAGGTACTAAGGACATATATGTTGCCCCATCACAAATAAGAAGATTTAACTTAAGAACTGGTGATAAAATAAAAGGTAAACTAAGAATACCTAAGGAAAATGAAAAATTTTCTGCCCTTTTATTCTTAACTGAAATAAATGGCGATAAGCCTGAAAAAGTAGGCAGACGACCTAATTTTGAAGACCTTACTCCAGTTTTTCCTACTGAAAATCTTTATCTTGAAACTCACCCAAAAGAGCTTTCTACAAGACTTATTGACCTTATTGCTCCTATAGGCAAAGGACAAAGAGGTATGATAGTTGCTCCTCCTAAAGCTGGTAAAACCGTTCTCCTAAAAAAAGTTGCCAATGCTATAACAAGAAAATCTCAAGATGTTTATGTTATTGTATTGCTCATTGACGAACGACCTGAAGAAGTTACAGATATGCAAAGAAGTATATCAGGTAATGTTGATGTAGTCTATTCTACATTTGATGAACAGCCAGAACACCACAAAAAAGTGGCTGAAATGGTTCTTGAAAGAGCAAAAAGACTTGTGGAACAAAACAAAGATGTTGTTATTCTTCTTGACAGTATTACAAGACTCTCTCGAGCCTATAATCTTACAGTACCATCAAGTGGCAGAACCCTTTCTGGTGGTCTTGACCCATCTGCTCTCTATATGCCAAAGAGATTTTTTGGTGCAGCGAGAAATATCGAACACGGTGGCAGTTTAACAATACTTGCTACAGCTTTAGTTGAAACTGGTTCTAAAATGGACGATGTTATATTTGAAGAATTTAAGGGAACTGGTAATATGGAACTTGTTCTTGACAGAAAAATGAGCGAAAAGAGAATTTTTCCAGCTATTAATATCGCTAAATCCGGTACTAGACGAGAAGAACTTCTGCTAAACAAGGAAGAACTTGAAACTGCATATTTCCTTAGAAAATCCTTTAGTGGCAATTTATCAAATGGTGAAGTCACCGAACAGATAATTGATATGTTATCAAAAACAGAAAATAACAGGGAATTTGTAATTTCTGTAAACAAGCTTAATAAAAATCAGCAGTAAAAAAACAAATTTTTACCATTATGTTACAAAATTTGTTTTGATGAAAATTATACTTGCATTTTGTTTTTTACTGTGATATAATTTTACTGTTATTTGACGAAGGGATGCCAAAATGTATCCCAATATATATGAAAGAGGTGTAAATAATGAAGGAAGGTATCCATCCAGAATACTACCAGGCAAAGGTTAAATGCAACTGTGGTAATGAATTCGTAATTGGTTCTACTAAAGAAGAAATCAGAGTAGAAGTTTGTTCTAAGTGTCATCCATTCTATACTGGCAGCCAGAAGCTTCTTCTTGATGCAGGCGGTAGAGTTGATAAGTTCAACAAGAAGTATAACAGAAAGTAATTATATTTTAAATTTAAGACCTGAAATATCAGGTCTTTTTTTCAATACAAGAGCTAATATCAACAGTTAATAAAAAATTTTCCTTTTTATAAATTTTTTTAAAAAAAGTCTTGACAAATCCCCTACTATGCTGTATACTATTATTTGTCGCTGCACTGTAGCGATTATGTAAAGCCTGCCCAGATAGCTCAGTCGGTAGAGCAGAGGACTGAAAATCCTCGTGTCGGCGGTTCAATTCCGTCTCTGGGCACCACTTTAAATAT
>UQRG01000038.1 GCA_900543365.1 uncultured Eubacterium sp.
TGTTTACATAAACTGTGAACATTAATTTATTGTCAATTATTTTCTGGCTGAATAGCAGAACAGCCTACTTCTTTAGTTCTAATTCTCATTGCTGTTTTAATTTCGTATGAGAATATTTTACCATCTCCAGGATTTCCAGTGTAAGCAGCCTTTTGAATAACATCAATAGTTTTCTGTTCCCATTCTTCATTGGAAACAACAATTTCAAACTTAATTTTTGGCAACATATTAATATCAACTTCCTGACCTCTTACAAACTGCACATAACCTTTCTGCGTACCACACCCCATTACTTGATATACTGTTATACCGTGTACATCTATATCTTGCAAAGCCTGTTTTACATCTTCAAACTTATCTTCTCTAACAATTGCTTCTATTTTAATCATAATTTCACTCCTTATTTATTAATCAAAACCATTAAATGATGGATATGCTGTTTCATTGTGTTCTGACTTATCAAGACCTATAAGTTCTTCTTTCTTAGATACACGAAGTGGTGTAAATATTCTTGTTATGCCAACACAAATAAGAGTTCCCACTATAGCTACAACTATTGTAACAACAATACTTATAACTTGAGCAAGAAATAATTTAATATCGCCAAAAACTAGACCATTCCACTGAGCAACTTCATTAATTGAGCTAAGTCCAAAAAGACCTGTGGCAACACCACCCCAAACACCACCAACACCGTGGCAACCAAATGCGTCAAGAGCATCATCATATCCAAACTTTTTCTTAACAAATGCTATCATAACATAACAAATTGGTGAAACAATAAGTCCAATAATAATTGATGACCAAATTGGTACAAAGCCTGCACCTGGAGTAATTGCAACAAGACCAGCTACCATACCAGTTGATACACCAATAAGAGATGGCTTACCATTATGTAAGATTTCAATAAGCATCCAAGATATAATGGCAGAACCACAAGATGCTGCAGTTGTCATAAATGCGTGAGCAGCAAGACCACTAGCACTTAAAGCACTACCAGCATTAAAACCGAACCAACCAAATAAAAGTACAGACGCACCAAATGCTACCATTGGAATATTATGAGTTCTATACGACTGAGTCTTAAATCCCTCTCTTTTTCCAAGAATAATACATAAAACAAGAGCAGATACACCTGAACTAATATGTACAACATTACCACCAGCAAAGTCTACTGAATGGATTAAACCATCGCCAAGTAATCCTCCCTGTGCCCATACCATATGAGCCATTGGATAATAAACTATAAATGACCATAAAATCATAAAAATTACTGTTGCCTTAAACTTCATTCGACCTGCTGTAGCACCAGTAATAAGTGCTGGTGTTATTATAGCAAACATCATCTGAAATGCTGCAAATACTAAGTTAGGAATAGAATCAGAATAAGGACCAGGATCCATTCCAACATTATTAAATCCAAACCAATTCAAGTTACCAATAATGCCTCCAATGTTTCCGCTAAAAGCAAGAGAGTATCCAAACAATACCCAAAGGACAACAGATAAACCTACTAAAAAAATAGAAGTCATCATAGTATTAATAACATTTTTTCTTCTAACAAGACCACCATAAAATAACGCTAAACCAGGTGTCATAAAAAACACAAAGGCTGCACAAATAAGCATAAAGCCAGTATCACCAGTATTTATCATTTTCATTCCTCCATATCTATGTATAAAATTAAATGTAATTATATGTGTATGCCGGCTATTATAATTACAAAAAAAAGATGCTTGCCATTAGGCAAACATCTTCGTTTGAAAGTATTATATCATAACATATATGTGTAGTCAATGGTAAATTTAATTTTTATTAAAAATAAAAATGTAATCTTTGACTAATATTTTTATTTTTTGTATGAATTTACATTAATTAATCCCTATCTCTACCAAAGCCTAAAATAGCAAACAATCTTAAAAGCTGAACTAAAGATGCAGCAGCGGCAGCTACATAAGTTAATGCAGCAGCAGTTAAAACCTTTCTTGCACCAGAAACTTCGGAACTTTCAAGATAATTGTAATCTGATAACATCTTTAAAGCTCTTGATGATGCATTAAATTCAACTGGCAATGTAATAAGCTGAAACGCAACAACAGCAGCAAACAAAACAGCACCAATAAGAGCTAAAGTATAGCTATGAATAAAACTGCCAATTAATAGACCAATAATAAAAAGTGGCATAGCAAGTCTGCTACTAAAGTTTACAACCGGAAAAATAGCAGACCTTATTGTAAGTGGCACATAACCCTTTGCGTGCTGAACTGCGTGTCCAGTTTCGTGAGCAGCAACACCTAAAGCAGCTATACTCTTCGAGTCATAAACCGCATCAGATAACCTCAAAACTTTTTTAATTGGGTCATAATGGTCTGTTAAATTACCATTTATATGTTCAACTTGAACATCGTTTATACCATTTAAGTGTAAAAGCATTCTAGCAACATCTGCACCTGTATAACCTCTTGCATTTGCAACTTTAGAATACTTTTTAAATACAGAACCAACATTTGCTTGAGCTATCATACAAACAAAAGCCATTATAAGCACTAAAAAATACCAACCATCAATACCATATCCATAATAATAAGGCATAATATCACTCTCCTTTTAATATTTTAACTATATACGGAGTAATTATTAAATTGTCTGATTTATTTTAAAATTTTTCCTTCTTCTATTTGGTGACCTCTCATATAATCAGCACAGTTCATTCTTTTACTTCCCTTAGCCTGAACTTCTGTTACCATTACCGCACCATTTCCAGTTTTAACAACAAAGCCTTTCTTCTTGTCAATTGATATTATTTCACCGCAACGACCATTGTTACAACAGTCTAAAATATCAACATTAAATATCTTAAGAACTTCATCATTATATTCTGTAAAAGCTGCAGGAAATGGATTAAACCCTCTTACTTTATTTTTAATTTCTTCTGATGTTTTATTCCAATCAATATGTCCCATATCTTTTGTTATCATAGAAGCATAACAAGTAAGATTATCATCTTGCTTTTCTGGCCTTGCCTCACCTTTCTCTATTAAGTCCAAAGCTTCAATTAAAGCTTCAGCACCCACTGGAGCCATTTTATTATGAAGAGTTTCATAAGTATCCTCAGGAGTAATTTCAATTTCTTTTTTTATTATCATATCTCCAGCATCAAGTGCCTTAACCATATACATTATAGTTACACCTGTTTTTTCTTCACCATCAATAATTGACCACTGAATAGGTGCAGCACCTCTATATTTAGGTAAAAGCGAACCGTGCACATTTACACAGCCATACTTAGGAATATCTAATATCTCTTGTGATAAAATTTGACCATAAGCAACAACAACATAAATATCTGCATCAATATCTTTAAGAATATTGACAAATTCTTCATCTTTTATTCTACTTGGCTGATAAACAGGTATATTATTAGCTTCAGCAACAACCTTAACAGGTGTAGGCTGTAATTTTTTTCCTCTGCCCTTAGGCTTATCTGGCTGACTTACAACAGCTACAACATTATGCTTACTTATAAGAGACTCAAGTACAGGCACAGCAAAATCCGGTGTACCCATAAATAATACCTTCATATTTATTCTTCTGCCTCCTCTTCATCATCTACTTCAACATCCATAAGTTCACCTTCCATTTTATCAATGTAGAGAATACCATCTAAGTGGTCAATTTCGTGACATAAAGCTCTTGCCATTAACTCTTCTCCTTCAACAATAATGTTCTGACCAGTAATATCAACAGCTTTAACTTTTGCATAATTAGGCCTTGTAACAATAGCCATTTTACCAGGAACAGAAAGACAACCTTCTCTACCAGTTTGTTCACCACTCGTTTCAACAATTTCAGGATTAATAAGAACTACTGGACCTTCACCAATATCAATAACTACTATTCTCTTTAACATGCCAACCTGTGGAGCTGCAAGACCAACGCCATTTTCATCATACATTGTATCAAGCATATCATCAACAAGTTCTGCTATCTTAGGTGTAATTTCCTTAACCGGTTTACATACCTTTCTTAAAACTGGTTCGCCTTCTTCTCTTATTATTCTTATTGCCATTTTATTAACCTCCTATATAAAGTTTGGATTCAAGTTTAAATTTATATTTATATTGTTTAAGTTTATATTTTTTTTCAATTTATCTAAGCAAAATAATACATAATTTCTAAGTTTATCTTCATCTTCACACTTTACCATAAGTTGCCATCTATAATTATTATTTATTTTAGATATTACAGCTGGTGTAGGTCCTAAATGAGAAAATAGATTATTTCTGTTATAATACCTCATTATGTAAAGTAAGTCAAATAAACACTGTTGTAAATATCCTTCATTTTTACCTACAAACATAACTACAAATATATTTGTAAAAGGTGGATAAACCATACTTTTTCTATATAATATTTCTTGATTATAAAATCCTATATAATCATTTTTGGCAGCAAATTGTATACTATAATGCTCTGGGGAATAAGTTTGTATATAAACTCTCCCCTCTTTATCAGCACGACCAGCACGACCAGCCACTTGAGATACAAGCTGATATGTTGTTTCAGCACTCTTATAATCACCAACATTAAGTGATAAATCTGCAGCAATAATACCCACTAAAGTAACATTTTTAAAATCAAGGCCCTTTGCTATCATTTGAGTACCGATTAAAATATCTGCTTTTCCATTCCTAAATTCATCGATAATTCTTTGATGGCTATTTTTTCTTTGAGTTGTATCCAAATCCATTCTTAGAACTCTAGCAGTTGGAAAAACTTTGTTAACTTCCTGCTCAATTTTTTCTGTACCTGTGCCAAAATATTTAATATATTTAGAACCACAATTAGGACAAGTTTCTGGCACATCAGTTGTAGCACCGCAATAATGACAGCTTAATTTATTAATACCCTTATGATATGTATAATTAACATTACAGTTATTACAAGTCATAACATAACCACATTCTCTACAAGAAACAAATGTAGAATGCCCTCGTCTATTTAAAAATAATATAGTTTGCTCACCTTTTTTGATATTGCTTTCAATAGCTGACATCAACTCTCTACTAAAAATAGAAAAATTCTTATGTGTGAGTTCAGCTCTCATATCTACAATTTTTATTTTAGGATACAAATTATTTACTCTGTTATTAAGTGTACATAATATATATTCATTGTTTTCTGCCTTATAATAGCTTGTAATCGATGGTGTTGCACTACCTAAAACTATTGTACAATCATATAGACTACTTAGTTTTTCAGCAACTTCTATAGTATCATATTTAGGTGAAAGTTGGTCAGATTTATAAGTTGATTCGTGTTCCTCATCAATTATTATTACACCAAGATTTTCAAAGGGTGTAAATATTGCAGAGCGTGGACCAATCATAACAGATACTTCACCTAGTCTCGCTCTTTTCCATTGGTCATATCGTTCGCCATCATTTAACCTAGAATGAGTAACTGACACCTTATCACCAAATCTTGAAACAAATCTTTCAACAGTTTGCTGTGTTAAAGATATTTCTGGAACTAAAACAATAGCAGACTTTCCTTGACTCAATGCTTTATCTATTACTTGAAGATATATTTCTGTTTTACCACTACCAGTAACACCGTGAATAAGTATAGGCTTTTTAACAGGGTTATCCATTTCTTTAAATATCTTATTACAAGTTTTGGCTTGTTCTTCTGTTAATACTGGTGATTTTGTTATTTTTACAGAAGCAGTGTTAAAATTACCTCTATATACTTGCTCATAGACCCTCTTGACAATGCCTTTTTTTATTAGTGCATATATAGGAGCATCATCGACTTCAAGTAATGTTTTAATATGAGATATGGGTACTTCATCACCATTTAATAAAAGACTTAAAACCTTTCTTTGCTTAGTATCTTTTTTCATTATCTTTTCAATATCTTCTTGAATATTGATATTATCAACATTAAGAGTTAAACAAGCAAAATTTTTCTCATTTACTTTTTTAGGTATTATACACTGTATACAGTTACTTAAAGTTGTATAATATTTTGTTTGCATCCATTTAGCAAGTTCAATCCTTTTGGGACTAATTATGGAATATTCTTCACAAATATCAATAATATCTTTAATATGGATATTTTCAATATTAGCCTCATTGGAAAAGCCTGTTACATAACCTTCAATTTTTCTATTACCCTTGCCAAAAGGTACAATTACTCTCATTCCTAATGAAATTTTATCTTTTAAATTAAAAGGAATTCTGTAATGAAATATATGGTCTATATTACTGTGAGAAATAGAAACAATAATTTTGGCATATTTCATTTAAGTCGCTCCCTTAATAATTTTAATAGCTTTTGCAAAAATAAAGGGCTAATAGCTTTGTTCCATCAGCCCATAAAATCAATTATTCTTCAATATTATCAATTGTATCAATAGTTTCAACTTCTGATTCATTATCAACTTCTAATATATCATTTAATTCTTCAACTTCTTCATCATTATAAGTTGCCTGCTGTTCAAGCTCCTTTTTAATTTCTGCTTCATCTAAAATTGGCTTTTTAGGCTTAAGTTTAGTACCTTGACCCTCTGGAACAACTGTAATCTTACCCTCTCTAATTTCTTCAACAGCAATAGAAACAGGCTTATTTGAATTAACTTTTATATCAGCCATAGATTCATCACCATCAATAAGCTGTCTGGCTCTCTTTGATGCAGCAATAACTACAGTATATCTACTAGTAACAGCTTCCTTTGAATTGTTGCTCATTATTTCCATAAGTTCTGCATAAGATGGTCTTAACATATTAATTCTCTCCCTTAAACTTTTTAATAAATTCTATATTTCTTTTAGTTTTATTTTTAGCACAATTTATTGCATCTTTTAAATCTGAAACTGTTTTTTCAAGTTCATCATTAATTATTAAATAATCATAACTATCAACATATTCAACTTCACTTAAAGCAGTTTCAAGTCTTTGTTCGATAACATCTTGAGCCTCAGTTTCTCTTCCCTCAAGACGCTCTCTTAATACATTAATATCAGGTGTAGTCATAAATATTAATACGGCATCAGGCACAGTAGCTTTAACTTGCATTGCACCTTGAACTTCAATCTCAAGTATAATATTATTACCATTATTTATTTGCTCTAAAACATATTCCTTAGGTGTTCCATAATAGTTGCCATTAAATTGAGCGTACTCAAAAAATTCACCGTTTGCAATCATTTTTTCAAATTCTTCTCTAGTTTTAAAGAAATATGTAACTCCCTCTTTATCTCCTGGTCTGGGATTTCTGGAAGTAGCTGAAATTGAAACAGAAAAATCCTCATCTTTTAAAAACTGTTCAAGTACAGTACCTTTGCCAGAGCCAGAAGGTCCAGAAAGTACAACTAACATACCTTTTTGCATAATAACACTCCTCAATAAAAATTACTCAATATTTTGTATTTGTTCTCTAATTTTTTCAATTTCACTTTTAGTATCAACAATAATATTAGTAATTTCAAGGTCATTTGATTTTGAGCCAATAGTATTTACCTCTCTATTCATTTCTTGAACAAGGAAATCAAGTTTTCTTCCAACTGGCACAGATTCTTCAATTATTGAATTCATTTGTTCAATATGGCTATATAATCTAGTTATTTCTTCATCAATACAAGCTTTGTCTGAGAAAATAAGCACTTCTGTAAGTATTCTAGATTCATCAACTTGTACCTCATCAAATTCCTTAAGCTTATCTTCAAGTCTTTTTCTATAATCTTTAGCCACCTCTGGAGCTCTATTGTTAATTTTATTAACTGCATTAAAAATAGTTTCAAGCTTTTCGTGAATATTTTTCTTTAAAGTTTCTCCTTCTTTTAATCGCATTTCAACGAAATTATCAATAGCATCAATAGTAGCATTCATTAAGCAAGCAAAAATCTCTTTTTCGGCCTCTTCATTTGTTATTCCCTTATTTACTGTTATAATATCAGGAAATTTAGCAACGATGTCAAGAGTAATATTATCTTCAATATTAAATTTATTCCTCAATTCATCAAGAGCTGATATATAGCCCTTAGCAAGATTATCATTGACAGTTATATTTATGTCATCTTCAGAAAAACTCTCAAAATTAACATATACATCAATTTTACCTCTAAATACTTTAGATGTAATAGCCTTTTTTATAGCATCTTCATATACAAGCATAGTTCTAGGCATTTTAATATTAATGTCATTGTATCTATGATTAACTGCTTTAATTTCTACTACAAATTTACGGTTATATAAAGTACACTCACCTCTACCATAACCTGTCATACTTTTCATAAGTACATACCTCGCATTTCTCATTACATAGTAATTTAATTTTATTATACAACATTTTCTCTATAATTAAAAGTCTTTTTTTAATTTTTTAATATTGAAATTATTAATAAGTATGTTATAATAACATAAATAATAAATACAGTGCAACTTAAGTCTCGAATGAAGACTTTAAATATTATAAATATGAGGAGATACATTAATATGGCATTTGACGGTATAACCATTTCAGCTCTTATTTCTGAAATTAAAGATAAAATAGTTGGTGGACGAATTGACAAAATTTATCAGCCTGAAAACGATGAAATTATTTTAAGCATAAGAAGTTTTGGTAATGCTTATAAATTACTTCTCACAGCAAATCCTTCTAATCCTAAATTTCATTTTACAAAAGAAAGCAGAAGTAATCCCTTAAACCCGCCCCTCTTTTGTATGGTAATGCGTAAACACCTCCAAAGTGGCAAAATCGTTAATATAGAACAGCCTGATTTTGACAGAATAATAAATATTTATGTTGAGTCTATAAACGAACTTGGTGATTATTCTACTAAAAAACTTGTTCTTGAAATAATGGGGAGACACAGTAATTTGATTTTAACCGATGAAAACAATATAATTCTTGACTGTATAAAACATATAAACCATGATAAAAGTTCTGTTAGGGAAGTTCTGCCTGGAAAAGAATATATACTACCTCCAGCTCAAGACAAGTGTAACACTCTTGATTTAGATTATAATAATTTTAAGAATAACTTTAATAAATGTCTAAACAAAAAAGCACAATCGATGATATATCAAAGCTACACAGGTATTAGTCCTGTTGTTGCATCAGAAATATGTAATAGAAGTAATGTTGATTCATCAACATTTTGTGAGTCATTAAATGATAATGATTGCGACAATATTTATAAGGCATTTTTAGAAGTTGTAATTGATATAAAAAACAATAAATTTGCACCTCAACTTATTAAAAACGAAGTTGGTAAAATAGTCGATTTTTCTCCTATAAATATGACACAATTCTCTACATTTAACATTCAACATTATTCTTCAATGTCTGAACTAGTGGAGGATTTTTACAGAACTAGAGATTTTACTTATAGAATAAATCAAAAAACTCAAGATTTAAAGAAACTTGTTTCTCAAAACATTGAAAGATGCGTAAGGAAAAAGGAAATACAAATTAAAACACTAAAAGATATTGAGAACAGAGATGAATTAAGACTTTGGGGTGAACTTATTACTGCTAATATATATTCTATAAAAAAGGGTATGACAACTGTTAAACTTTCTAATTTTTACTCAGAAAATTATGAAACAATTACTATACCTATTGACGGAAATAAGACACCTGCTGAAAATGCACAAAAGTATTTTAAGGCTTATAACAAAGCTAAACGAACATTCGATGCTTTACAAGACCAAATAAAGTCAAATGACGAAGAACTTGAATATCTCGAAGGTGTTTTAGCATCTGTTGGAAACTGCACAGAAGAACAGGATATTAAAGAGATTAGACAAGAATTAAGAGAAAATGGCTATATTAAGAAAATAAAAGCTGGAAAAGGCAAGGTTTCACAAAAGAAATCTAAACCTCTACACTTTATATCATCAGATGGTTATGATATATTCGTTGGCAAAAACAATTTTCAAAATGATGAGCTTACTCTAAAAATTGCTAGACCTCGGGATATGTGGTTCCATACCAAAAATATCCCCGGTTCTCATGTAATAGTTATATATAAAGGCGAAGATTTTCCTAATACAACCCTTACAGAAGCTGCAGAACTCGCTGCATATTATAGCAAAGCTCAAGATACTCCTCTTGTACCTGTTGATTACACAGAAAAGAAAAATGTAAAAAAACCAAATGGCGCAAAACCTGGTATGGTTATATACGAAACAAATAAAACAGCTTATGTAGATTCTAATGACAAAATCATAAATAAACTTCAGCAAAAATAAAATTGTTCAAAACAAAAAATATTGCAATAACAATATTTGCTCCTTATTCAACTTTATCAGTTGAATAAGGAGCAAATATATATACAATGCCAAAATTAGAATTTTCATCAGCCTAAGCTATATAAAAAGCCTATTTTATTGAACATTATCTACTTTATTATAACTTATTCCTTCAGTATAATTAAACTTAACAGTTGAACCAACTACATAATTTAATATACTTATATTATCAACTACACTTACATCAAAAAGTTTATCACTACCATTTAACTTAATAAAATAATGACTATTACCATCAACTATAATTTCAGAAATTTTTTGAATAACTCCTTCAATTTCACTAATTTTATGTGATGTTTCATCTGTGTTTTCTATTCCACTATTATTCATTAACTTAATGTAATTCTGTTCGCATTCAAGTATAGAGTTACCAACTGCAACAATTTGATATTTTTCAATATTAACCATTGCATATTCCTTAACAAGACCTGCATCATCTTTTAAAGCCATAAAGTAAGTTGGTTGATTAGCAATATTAAGAAGAAGCGGAAATGTTGCCTTATACCCTAAATTCTGAACTTGACCTTCAGCAGATGCCATAGCTGAGTACTCTTCTGCACCAGCTATTGAATAATATCTTGTTTCTGCTGTTCTCTGATTCATAAGAACAAAACCAACATTAGACTGGTCACCTGCAACTGATGTAACACCAGTATAAACCCATACATCGTCATCAAGTGCAATGTAATTGTAACCATAAGTAGTTTGCAAGCAACCCTTTTGACCTATTAAACTATTAATATAACCACCGCTTAATTTGCCGTAATAGTCATAATAATCAATTAATAAATCAGCAGAATATACTCTGTCAACCCAATTAGGTACTTCATCAATGCTATAAAGACTTGTAGTTCCATCAATAGCATTAACAATAACAACTTTTTTAATTTTTATACCACCAAATAAACCAATAGTATAATCTCTAACAGGACAAATCCAAACAGGAGTACCATTATCATCAATTTCAAAGGAAATATTATCAAAAATATATGTTGGATAATTAAATCTCAAGTGTCTGTATATA
>UQRG01000039.1 GCA_900543365.1 uncultured Eubacterium sp.
TTTTGTCTACATCAGTTGTTACTTTTGATAGAGCATCTTCTAAAATGTTTTCATATGTCATATCTTCAAACAATTTTAATCGCCTCCATTTTAATAAGTATTAATATCTAGTATCTAGTATCTAGTATACATTTTCAGTATCATATTCAATTTCTATATCACCAAACACACTTTCAACAGTAAATTCAACACTTATATTATGTTTATTTGCTACAGCACTAAAATTTTTAATTCTTCTTATTCTATCATCATTTTTTAAGGCATCTTCAATTCTCAGTTTTATTATAGACATAACATATGTAGTATCTTTTCCATAAAGGTCTTTAAGGTTTATACCATAGTTACTGTCATAAATAATGTAAGTATCTTTTTCTGTCATAAGTATTTTGTAAACGGCTTGAGCTATAGCCTCTTTATTATTTATGAGGCTCTTTATTACAAGAGCCTCTCTATTCATTTTGTATGTATTTGATGTTTTAGTAGTATTATTATATTCTGTATTTAATAAGTTTACTTCAGGTGTCATTTAAATAACCTCCTATAGCATACCATTAAGGCTTGAAAATTCTTCAACAAGTTTAAAGTCCTCGAATGTAAAAGACATTTCTTCTTCAAGAAATGAGCCTTCAGCATCAAATTTAGCTAAAACTCCACCATCAAGATTACAGTCAATAAGAATAACAGATTGTCTGCCTGCAGCACTGGTTGGGTCTTCATTAGTAACCTGTATATCAAAGTAAATATCCTCACCAGTATTTTTATAATCTCTCAATAGTTTTCTAAATACACTAGTATTGTAGTGGAACTTTGCTTTTCCTTTACCTACCCAACCACTTGATTTGTTACCTTTAGCTGTTCTGCCTAATATAGGTACTTGCACCTTATTTTTTTCTACAGTAGCCTCTAGGTTAATAGCTTGCATAAAGTTGTATCTGTTGTTATTTATTGTTACATAACACTCTGCAAGTTTTGCACTTAAAGAATCCTTAGCATTCATTATTACATTTGCCATATTATAAAACCTCCTTATTCAATAGTCACAGTCATATATAGCTTTGTCATTGCGTTGGCTGGTGTAATACAGTCTGTTATTACTACGCTTTTGTTATTATCACCCTTTGCAACAGTAATAGCTGTTTCATCAAAGTCATCAATAGCTCTTATATCTTTTAGCTTTTGGTGATGTTTTACAATATCACACCAAAGTGAATTTCTGCCAGCATTATCGTTAGGCACTTTACCTAAGTAATAATTGTTAAATATTTCAGCAACATCGCCAGCAATTTGGTCGCATATTCTAACTGTTTGATTGTCTTTAAAATCTTCGCCTTTTTCGCTTGTTGTTGTTTTTAAGCTATTAATATCAAGCAATACTCTTGTTTCACCATTTACATTGTGGAAACAGAAATATCCACTTTTAATAACATTTTCAAATGTTGTCTGTGTGTATTCTGTATCAATAAAGTGTTCACCGTCATATAGCTTATTAGTCAATGACTTATTAACAGGGCAAGCTGCTATGGCACCAGCTACCCAAGCCATAATGTATATATTGCCATAATCATCATCATTAAGAGCGTTGTAAACACTAATATTACCCTCGTAGTCACCAGAGTTGTTTATAGTTATGCACTGAAATTTTTTTCCAACTTCATCTCTCATTCTTTTTGTATAAGCTATAACAATATTTGCAATATCGCTATCATCAACCATTACAACAACAGTGTTAAAGCTATAGCTTTCAAGTAGGTTTAAAAAATAAGTAACAGTTGAACCAGTAAATGAACCGTTTTTACCACCAGTAAAATTAGTTAAAGCAGTATTTTGTAATTCTAAATTTTTTTGCCAATTTACATATTCATTTTCTTCTAATTCAGATGTATTACTTGCTGTTTGACTAAATACTAGAGTATCACCTAAATATAGCTTTACATCTTTTTTAGCTGGATTATCTAAATTAGTTGATATGGAAATTTTTAAGTCATTACTTCTAATGCCGAAACTTTTAGAATGACCATAAGTACAGTTTGAATAACTTGAGTTATTGGAATTTAAGTTGTAAAAAATAATTTTTTTAGCATTTCTAAAAACTTCTCTTATACTTATTAATTCAGGAGAATTGTATTCATAGCCAAATAATGAAAGGGAGTTATTCATAAAATCTTCTTTAGTTATTTCTTTTATAGACATTTGTCCCCAATTCATAGGTATAGCAATAGCAACAACACCTCTTTCGCCAAAAACATTAATACCTGTGTTTTTAGATACAAAATTAATATAGCTTCCCGGTAAAATTTTGTTTTGAGTTAAAAAACTTCCGCCACCTAACATTTACATCACCTTCCTGTTTAAATATTCGTTAATTTTTTGGTTAGCCTCGTCAATAGTGTAACTTAAATCATCACTAAATAAGGCAGTTATAATATCTATGTATTCTCTAAATGTTTCAGATTTTCTTAATTGGTCTTTTGTAAATTTGTTTTCTTCCATTTGTATTCTCCTTTACTTTCCTTGTATTGTAAATGTTCTAGTAAAACTTCCCATAATTTCTTCACTTTCTTCAACATAATAAAAAAAGTCATAGCTGGCATTAAATAAGCAGTATGTATTGCTTTTTGTTACAGACATTTTAATTGCTCTTATAGGGAAGTTGTCCACATTTAATTTTTCTATAATGTTAAAAACTTCAAGCATAACATTATTGTAATTATCTCTTTTTTTGTCATTATAGTAATGTATTTCTATATTAGCTTTCATTCTATGCCTTTTGCCTAAATATATATTGCTTTCAATATCAGTACATATTATGGAAAAGCAAGGCTTTTCAAAGCCTTGCTTAACCTCCTCAGTGTATATTTTAATATTCTTGAAGCTGTCATTTATGCCATTAGCTATTGCATTTATTATTTTGTTAATCATTATGCCCACTCCTTATAGTTATCCAGATATATCTCAATATGATTATTGTAAACTGCTGGAGCTGAACTTTTGCAGTATACAATTACAGCTCCATTATGAGTAACCTCAAATTTGCTGCCTTCTTTTACTTTTATATTAGTAGGTAAAAATAGCTTAATGTTTTCTTTGAGCTTGTAAGCATCAGTGTATTCTTCATTGGTATTTCTCTTGTTAAATATACTTCCTGTTGAATATGAAATTCTGCATTTTATATTAGAGTATTTTTTTATTTCTCTGTGTTTAGTAACACTGCCTTCAGTATATTCTTCATATTCGTATATATTGCACAAGTCAGTATAAAGACTTTCAATATCATTTTTTACCATTTCAATCTCCTAAAGTTGGTCAACTGGCTGTCTTTGTTACATAGTCTTTTTATTAACTCGTCAAAGAGAACATCTCTGCTTATACCATTGGTATAGCTTATGGAAATATCACCTTCAGTTATAGATGACAAAGCACCTTTAAGATTATAATCTTCAAGCTCATTTATTGAATTTTTTATTTTAAGAAAAGAGCCACAGCACATATCAACTGCTGTATGATAAAGTTCAATAGGAACATTGTTTATATTGCAAAAGTTGCATATATAGTCCTCACTTTCACTTATGCAGTAGTCAATAGTATCAAGGTCCTCATTTGATGCAGTATATCCAAGACTTTTAAGTCTTAATATAACATCATCACAGTTTATCATAATCTACCCTTAGATATAATTCTGGCAATAGGAATAGACTTGTGGTTAATGTATTTTGGTTCTTCGCTGCCGTCATTTACAAGACACCAGTTGCTGCCATCTTTTAACTCTGCATTAGTAGGTGAAAGGGTAGCTTGATTTTTCTTTACATAGCTAATACCAAATGGAGCAAAACACTTTCTTTGTCTTGCGTATAATGTATCCTGACCACCCTTAATAGCAGGATTTCTGTCCATTTCATAAGGTACTTTGGCACCAATGTCTTCATAGTCAAAAGCACCTTCTCCAAGAATATATGTAGTGTATACACTTTTACCGTCACTTCCTTCAGATACTGGCATAGAATCATCAATTAATACAGTTCTTCCATTCCAGCTTGCAAGGGTTAAATCTCTCTGAATACCATTGGCATCAGTTTGCTTAAGGTAAGAGAGTAGATTAAGATTTTCAAGATTAGTTGCAACTTCTGAATGCATAATTGCAATAGTAAACTTATTTTTGTTATCGCCACCGGCTTTCTGAATAGCCTTGTTTAATGTAGCTGGTTCAACTATACCGTCATCAACATTAGTAATGTCATAAGTATGATTGTTTACAAATTCAAGATTTTCCTCGCCTGTCATATTATAAATACCTTCAAGTATAGCAAGTAAAGTTTCCTGATCTACATTGTCAAAGTATTCAGCTACCTGTTCAGCGACACTGTCCATAAAGCCAGCACCGCCAGTAATATCTTCAGCAAAGTCTGTTTCAATCCAAGCCTTTGCTCTACCAACTACAACAACACCTCTTTCGAAAGTATTTGTTTCAGTTGCAGTAATATCTGTTTGACCATCGTAATTGAGAGGGTCTCCGTCTAAAATACCAAACATTGGAAGTATTGCATAAGCTGTTCCGGATTGGTCTGAAAAAGCATTTCTGATTTCACTGTTACCTCTTAATGCTTTACTCTTAATAAGTTCGTTTTTATTTAATTGTGGTATTTTATTTACATAAATACCAAATGCCTGTGGATTAAATGTTTTGCTATTAAATTTTGCCATTCTATATTCCTCCTTTAAAACTTAATTAATCTATGTTAAGCCCACCCGCCATTCCCATATTTTCTTTGTTGTTATTCTTTTAAGAAATCACAAATTTCTTCATAACTCATATTTTCAAAAGACTTATTGTCATCATTACTAGTGCCAATATTGACACCTGAAAAATTAATATCTTCCTTATTATTAAAAAGGTACTTAGTGCTTTCATCATTAATGAGTTTGTCAAGTTGTTGATTAACACCTGTAATATTGCCATTATCATCAAATTTAATTTCATCAGTGTTTAATAAGGCTCTTACAGCTTTTGTTGTTTTAGCACCATAGCTAGTCATTGCTTTTTCAATTTCATTTTCTAGTTTAATGTTATTAATTTGAGTTTGATGTTCATTCTTCAGTTTTGTTATTTCTGTTGTCATTAGGTTCATTACTTCCTTTATTGTTTCTTGAGGAAGTCCTATTTTCATTAGTTTTTCTTTCATAGTTATTCTCCTTATTTATTCTTTTTATTTCTTTAGATGGGTCAGTAACCCAAGGGTGTTTTGCAATAATTGTTTCATTACTTAAAATATCTTTTGACTTAATACAATTTTCAATTAATTCACTTTCGTTTATGAGAATGTTCTTATTAAATATGATATTTACATTTTCATTTAAGTAATTACCTTGACCGGTATTAGCTAAATGGTGATTTATAAACCAAATTATTTTTTCAATAGAAGAACTATATTCCTTTTCCATACCGATTGAGTCAATATCAATATCAGAATACATACTTAATATATTCATCATATTAGGGTTAGATCCAAGCTTGTCGCTTTTAGCATCATAGCCCATACCATTTTCAATAATAGATTTTTTAAATATGTCAATAAGGCATTTGTAGTTTTCACAATTTACTTCTATATTAAGAGTTTCAATACCACCTTCCACTCCGTCAAATGTACTTACTTTAACAGCACCGTATGTAGCTAAGTTTTTTCTAAACTCACCAAGGTTTTCACCGTCATAGTTTTTAAGTATCATAATTGTGTTTCTAGGTTCTTCCTCCATAGCATTTTGAAAATTACTTATAATTAAATTTAAGCCATCTTGTAAAGTTTTTACATTTTTTAATAATGGAGTTTCTTCGTTGTATTTAAAAGGAATAAGAGGAAGCTTATTCCAGTTTAAATTCTTATCTTTATAATAGAAGTAAGGTGTTTTCCACTTAGTACCATTAGGAATAAGTTTTCCGTTTTTTATTTCATATCGTCTAATACCGTTTTTATCAAAAACTTCAACTTTATTTTTAATAGATTCTTTTCTTCCTTCGTATTCCAATGTTTCATAGAATCTTATAGCATATTCTAATTCAGTATGTTCATCATTAGCCCAGCCGGGAACAATTTCCCAAGGCTTAATTACTTTAAAGTCTATTTCACCATTGCTGTTATAGTAGATATAAATGTATCCAATTCCACAATTAATACTGTCTTGGCAAACAGACCTTAAGGCTGTCATAAATTTTCTATTAAGTATTTTTCTTAATTTAATGGAATATTCCTTAGAAGAATCAAGAGTAAAACTTTTGCCTAATATATAATTTATTTTTTGAGTAACAAGTTTTTTATATTGGTTATCCACAATTTTGTTATTAGGAATGTTAGTAACTTCCTCCATATCACCTTTTTCCCCAATACAAGTTCTCTTTCTTTTTAATATATCGTGGTCGCCTTTGTAGTAAGCGACACCCCTTAACATATCAAATCTTGTTTTTGAACTTTTAAATTTGTGTATTTCTTTTAATATAAACTCATCTTTTTTTAATATAGTTTTTCCACCATTGTTTATTCTATTGTTGATAAGTGGAGTTTTCCAATAAGGAAATTGAAAATCAAACATTTTTTATCACCTCTTTTCTGTTCACAAACATATTAACATTAAAAAAGTGACATTTCGTGACATTTGTTTTTAAATTTGAAAAAAATTTTTTTCTACAATAAAATTTTAAGTTAAATATAATATGGAAGATGAGGTAGTTATAATTTTTATAATATATGTTTTAAATACATAAACTTCCGTTTTTTTTATATCATTTAACAAATATTTCTGTAATATTTCGTAAACATTTACTCGTATTACTTAAATATCTCAAATATTACAGTCAATTTACATTTAACCAAAAACACTTGATTTTATTTTAAAAAGGTGGTATATTCTTAATCAAGCAAGACACCTAGTAGCCAACAAATAATATTACAGTAATATTACATTTAAGAATTTTTGTTGACTAGTCAAGCGTGTAATGCTATAATACTTTTGTAAATGAGGCAAAATATGCTATGCCTCTACACATTTATTTTTCATAAGGAGGAAAAAACAATGAAAAGAAAAATTGCACTTGTGTTAGCTGCAGCAATGACAGTTGCTATGCTTCCAATGAACACAATGGCTGCTTCTAGTAACTCATTAAGCAAGTCTGGTACTACAATCCAGGATGATGAGATTTTAATTACTGGTAACTTTGATAAGAATGTTGATTCTTACAACAAGGATGATTTAGCTTCTGGTACTCCTGTATCTTTACAGGTAAGACCTACTTCTGAGGTTAAGAGAGGCGATTCTATCATCTTAACTGTTGAAAATGGTAAGTTTGATGAAAAATTAATGGATGTTGATCCATTCGTATTCAAGACTAACAAGAAGGGTTACACTTACGATCAGATTGCTGCTGATGGTAGAGATGTAAACGCAGTTCTTACTGAATACATTGGTAACGAAAACTCTAGAAAGCTTCCTTACAAGCTTAGATTTATTAACTCTGAGCAGGTTGAGGTTACTTTATTCCCAATCGGTGATGATAAGGTAAACCAGAATAACTCTGATGTTACTCAGGGTACTCCATACTATGACATCGCACTTCCACTTACTTCTGAAGATTCTGAAGACGGTGCTATGACAGTATCTATCGATGCTAACGATTCTTCAATCACTAGCGGTTCTTACACAGTTGCTACTGTAACATCTGATGATGGTTCTACTACAGCTTCTGTTGTAGCTAGCGATGTTAATGTAACTTCTGACGAAGTTTACACTGTTCCTGACATTACTATTAAGGAAGATTTAGCTGGTACTTTCAAGGGTCAGACAATCAAGGTTAAGTTAAATGGTAACTATGAATGGAATGACGCTGGTAAGGTTGTAGCTGGTGTTAACTGTAACGGTAATCAGGTATTAGCTCAGAAGGAAGTTAATGGTAAACTTCAGGATGATATTTCTATCGATGGCAGAACTTTAGAGTTCACATTAGCTGATGCTAAGGCTTTCGATTCTTCTAAGACTTCATCTATCATCATCCAGGGTGCTAAGGCATACGCTAAGAATGATGATACTTACGGTGACATCAATGTTACTGTATCTGGTGATACTGGTATCACTACTCAGACATTAAAGGTTGGTACAAGAGCTGATTACGGTTTCGAATTAAAGGCACTTGAAGAACCAACTACTATCTACGCTGGTAGAACTCCATTTGGTACAGATGCTGATGAGGATGATTTCAAGACAGCTGAATTCGAATTCGGTGAAACTACTCCAGGTACTTGGTTAACTGGTAGAAAGCTTGAATTCAATGTTCCAGAGGGTGTAAAGATTGTTGGTTACGAAATCACTAAGACTAAGTATATTGACAGATTCAAGGATGCTAAGATTGTTAATGATGGTACTACTTTAAGATTTGATTCACTCAATTCTCAGAATATGAACATCAACGAAAACGAGTGTTCTTACTTCGATATTAAGTTATTATTATCTACTTCTATCGAGTTCTCTGGTGATGTAACTGTTTCTGTTTCTGGTGCTGGTTTAGATGCTAACACTTTATCTGATTTAGTTGTTGCTAAGGTTGTATCTCCTGTAACTGTTACAGCTGCTACTACTAAGTCTAACATTGGTTACAAGTCAGTAGAAACTTCTGACATCAAGATTACTGAGAACGCTGCTGGTGCTCTTGAAGATGATAAGACTGTAGAGATTTCTCTTGATGATACTTATGCTTCAGATATCGCATTTGATGATGCTGATACAGCTATCTCTGTTGATGGCGAACTTGAAGTTAAGAGCTTCAATGTAAAGAACGGTAGAATTAAGTTTACTATCGAATCTGAATCTTACTCAACTCCTTCAACTATCACTATTTCTGGTGTAGCTGTTGGTACAACTAGATCTATCCCTTACGGTTCTTACAAGTTAATCGTTGGTGGTGACGCTGTAGTTGACAACTATCAGGAAACTGTAGATCAGGAATCTACTATTGAAATTCAGGAAAACGATACTAAGGTTGCTGACAACAAGGGTGAAACTAAGGACTTCGATTTATTCGAGGACGAAGGTTACGAATTTAAGGATTACTTAACAATTGTTACAGATACAACTACTCTTGATGGTGTTGTAGAAGTTACAATTGGCGAGAAGTCTATCAAGATGAACGGTGAGAAGGTTGATATGGACGTAGCTGCTTACATCCAGACTGCTTCTAACTCTACTATGGTTCCATTAAGATTCGTTACTTTAGCTCTTGGTGTAGATCAGGCTAATGCTAATGATGCTGATAACTCTAGCAAGATTGCTTGGGATGCTAATACTAAGACTGCAACTATCTTCTATGCTGCAGGTTCTGGTCAGAAGATTATTCAGTTCACAGCTGGTTCTGCAACTATGACTGTTGATGGTGTTGCTATTACTATGGATAATGGTGTTGTAGCTGAAATCGTTGACGGTAGAATGTTCGTACCTTTCAGAGCTTTAGGTCAGGCTCTTGGTGTACCAGTATCTTGGAATGCTGACACTAGAACAGCTATCTACAATGGTCAGTTAGCTGGTGCTGATACTAAGACTGATGTTGATAATACAGAAACAACTACTGAGGCTACTACAGCTTCTGCTGAGTCTACTACAGAAACTACTACAGCTTCTGCTGAGACTACAACTGAAACTACAACTGTAGCTGAGTAATTTAATCTCAATTTAGAGTTTAAATAAGTATTGTATATAAATTTAGGGGGTTCTCTTTGAGAACCCTCTATTTTTGCGTTCTATGTTTATTTTAAAAGGAGAAACTATGTTAATCCATAATTTAATATATCATTTTAAAACAATTACAAAGCATCGCCACAAAGTCATATACCACTGTTTTAGAGCGGGAATTGGATTTCAAGGCTTGTTTCACGATTTATCAAAATATAGCCCTACAGAGTTCCTAGAGGGCATAAAATACTATCAGGGGACTAGAAGTCCTAATGAAAGGGCAAGGGAGTTAAAGGGTTATTCTATTGCTTGGATGCATCATAAAGGGAGAAATAAACATCATTTTGAATATTGGACTGATTATTCAAATGAAACTCATCAATTAGAGCCTATAGAAATGCCTTTGCGTTATGTAGTAGAAATGTTTTGCGATAGGGTTGCTGCAAGCAAAATATATGGTAGAGATAAATATAATGATAGCTATGCACTTAATTATTATTTAGCTAAGGAGAAAACTAGAAAAATTCACCCTAATACTGCAAAATTAATTAAGGAACTTTTAACTATGCTTTCACAAAAAGGTGAAGATTATACTTTTAAATATATAAGAAAACTATTAAAGGAGAGTAAATAATATGATACCAAAAGACCCTATAATGCTTTTAAGTTTTGTTAATACTCAATTAAGAGATAATTGTAACAATTTGGAGGAGTTTTGTTTACTGTATAATGTTAATAAAACAGATATTGTAACTAAACTTGAGTCTATTAGCTATAATTATTCATATAAATTAAATCAGTTTATTTAATGAAAATATAAAAAAACTCTTGACAATTAGCTAGAATTATGATAAACTAATTTTCGTTGCTGATGAAATATCAGCGAAATATTACTTAATTAAATGTTTTTTGATAAAATATTTAAAAATAGTAAAAAAAGTTCTTGACAAAAGTTAAGAATTGTGATAAAATATTGAAGTTGTCACTTCTGGCGAAGCAATGACAACAGTCGATATTAAATCTAAATAAGTTTTAAAAAGACTTAAAAAGTTCTTGACAAAGTTAAAAAGTTATGATATAATAATCAAGCTGTTGACAATTAAGTCAAGACAGAAAGAACTGAAAACTTTGAAAAAGTTAAAAAAGTTCTTGACAAAAGCTAAAAGATGTGATATACTTAATAAGCTGTCACATTGATAGCGAAGAAATCGGAACATTGAAAACTAAATAACTTAACGAATAAAACTCAATCCCAAACAATTCCTTTTAAATAAGGAAAAGTTGAAGAAACAACTATAAAAACAGCTAGCAGAAATTAGAGCTGCAAACTTTTAAATGAGAGTTTGATCCTGGCTCAGGATGAACGCTGGCGGCGTGCCTAACACATGCAAGTCGAGCGAAGCGATTTAGCGGAAGTTTTCGGATGGAAGCTAAATTGACTGAGCGGCGGACGGGTGAGTAACGCGTGGGTAACCTGCCTCATACAGGGGGATAACAGTT
>UQRG01000040.1 GCA_900543365.1 uncultured Eubacterium sp.
TAGCACCTCCTTAATTATTTGTAAGTTTCACTTACTTAGTAATATATTATAACAAAATACAAAAAATATCAAGTACTTTTATTATATTTAATAAAAATTTTATATGTCTTTAATATAATTGTTAATAATCATTATTGTAAAGATTATGAAAAAGTGTTAAACTATTCTTATGCTGATTTTGAAAGGAGTTTAAATATGATTAATAAAAGTACAGCAGAAGCTGTTTTATTAAGTGCTACATCAAATGGAGCTGAATTTGCAGAAATATTTGTTGAAAATAATGTAAAAAATACTCTTGGTGTTGTCAATGGTAATGTTGAAAGAGCAAATTCTGGTATTGATAGGGGTTGTGGAATTAGAATAATAAATGGTGATAGAGTTGTATATGTATACACTAATAAATTAGACAAAGATAACCTTGTTAGGCTTGCTAAAGAAAGTGCAACAGTTATAAAAGGTAATTCCAGCATCAAAAATATTGTGTTTTGTGATAAGAAGTATAAAAAATTATATGTACCACAAATTATGCCAGTTGATGTGAGTAAGGCACAAATTGTAACTATGCTTAAGGCTGGTAGTAGTGCTGCATATAGTTACAATGACTTGATTACACAAACTAATATTAGTTATTTTGATTCTACACAAAATGTTATTATTGCTAATACAGAAGGTTTGTGGGCAGAGGATGAAAGAGTTAGAACCAGAGTGTTTGTTTCTGCTGTTGCATCAGAAGGTAATGAAAAACAAACTGGATATTTTGGACCTGGTGCATTAAAGGGCTTTGAATTTTATGATTCAATTAATATTGAAGAAATAGCTAAAGAAGCGGCTCGTTCAGCTGTAACTATGCTTAAGGCAGCAAATTGTCCTAGTGGTAAGATGCCAGTAATTATGGATAACGGCTTTGGCGGAGTTATTTTTCACGAGGCTTGTGGTCACGGACTTGAGGCTGCTGCAATTAGTAAAAATGCCTCTGTTTTTGCTAATAAGATTGGTCAGAAAATTGCATCAGATAAACTTACAGCCGTTGATGATGGTACTATTGCTGGCAGCTGGGGTAGTATAAATATTGATGATGAGGGTGTTTCAAGTCAAAAGAATGTTCTTATTGAAAATGGTATACTGAAAAACTATATGGTTGATAGATATAATGGAAGTCTTATAGGAATGAAGCCTACTGGTTCATCAAGACGAGAAAGCTATAAATATGTGCCAGTTTCAAGAATGACTAATACTTACATTGCTTCTGGTACTGATAAAAAAGAAGATATTATAGCTGATACTGAATATGGACTTTATGCTAAATATATGGGTGGAGGTTCTGTAAATCCTGCTAGTGGCGATTTTAATTTTGCTGTAAGTGAGGCTTATATAATTAGAAATGGCAAAATTTGTGAACCGGTAAGAGGTGCTACTTTAATTGGTAAGGGAGCAGAGGTATTGCTAAATATTGATAGAATTTCTGACAATTTGGCTTTGGCTGAAGGTATGTGCGGTGCATCAAGTGGTAGTGTTCCAGTTTGTGTAGGTCAGCCTATGCTTAGAGTACAGAATATAACAGTAGGAGGCAGATAAAATGGATATAAATATTTTAAAGAATAATTTGTTTGAAAAGGCTAAAAACTATGGGTTTGAGTCTTATGAAATTTATTATAACGATAATTCTAATTTTAAAGTAAGTATTTATAACAACAAAATTGAAAAGTACCAAAATAGTGAAAGTGGTGGTTTTTGTTTTAGAGGAATCATAAATAACAAAATGGGTTATTATTTTAGTGAAAGCATTGATGTCGATATTGATGTTGTAATTAAAAATGCTGTGGCAAATGCAGAAATTATAGATAGTAATGATAAGGAATTTATATTTGAAGGCAGTAAAAAATATGCTGAATTAAATACTTATAATGAAGAACTAGATAAAATGACACCAGAAGAAAAAATAAGTGGTGCTTTTGAAATGGAAAAATTTGCTCAAACTTATGATGCTAGTATTAAGGTTAATAGTTCTATTGTGTCTACTGGTAAAAGTTATGTTTATATTGCAAATAGTAAGGGACTTAGCCTTGAAGAAAAAAGCAATTATATTATGGCTTATATTGAAGTAATGGCTGAAAAAAATGGTGAAACAAAAGAAAAAGGTGAAATTTGGATAGGAAGTAATCCAAGAGAGTTTAAACCTAAAATTATTGCTGATAAAGCTGTTAAAAAGGTTATTTCATCACTTGGTGGTAATTCTGTTGAAAGTGGAAAGAAAAATATTATTATTCAAAATGAAGTCTTTGCTGATATTTTAGAGTGTTTTACAGGCAATTTCTATGGTGAAAATGTGCAAAAAGGCTTTTCTTTATTAAAGAATAAAATTGGTGAGCATATTGCATCAAGTAATATTACGATTATTGATAATCCTTTACTTGAAAATGGTTTTGCAACAACAGCCTTTGATAGCGAAGGTGTAGCAACATTTAGGAAAAATGTTGTTGAAAATGGTATTTTAAAAACTTATCTCTATAACCTTAAATCTGCTGCCAAGGATAATACTGTTTCTACGGGTAATGGTTTTAAGAGTGGTTTTAAGGGGGCTGTTAGTACATCTACTACTAATTTTTATATTGAAAATGGTACAGTTGATTTTGACAAAATGGCAGAAGAAATGTATAATGGTCTTTATATAACTGATGTGGCAGGTTTACATTCTGGTGCTAGTGCTATATCGGGTGATTTTTCTTTTGCTGCAGAGGGATTTAAGGTAGAAAATGGAAAAATTACCACTGCTGTCAATCAAATAACTATTGCTGGCAATTTTTATAATATTTTAAATAATATTGCTATTGTTGGTAATGATTTAAAGTTCAATAGTTCTGCTATTGGCTCTCCATCTTTAATGATTAAAGATATTAGTGTAGGCGGGCTTTAATTTATATTTATATAGGTTTAAATTTATATGTTTTATATATTCATTTCTTGATGTAATATTTAAATCTATAAAATTTTATGTATAATGCAGTTGCGTTTAAGCAGCTGCATTTTTTCTTAATTTTTACATTTACATTTTGGCATTATATCACAATACTTATTTTTGTTATATTGTTCTTTTGGCATTACAAACTGTCGTTTTGATGCCATATAATCTTGCACCTTTCTTAAAGATTCACCAAACCTTTGAAAATGGACGATTTCTCTCTCTCTTAAAAATTTTAGAGGATTAATAACATCTGGGTCATCTGTCATTTTCATAAGATATTCGTAAGTTGAACGAGCTTTTTGTTCTGCTGCCATATCTTCGTATAGATTAGTTATAGGGTCACCTTTTGACTGTAAATAAGATGCAGTAAAAGGGACACCAGTAGGGTTAGATGGGTATATACCTGTTCCGTGGTCGACATAGTATTTATCAAAGCCAGCTTTTTTGATTTCTTCAATATCAGCATTTTCACTTAATTGCATACACATTGAACCAATCATTTCCAAATGTGCTAATTCTTAAGCACAGTACAATTATCAATAAAAAAACTTGATAAAAACAGGTTTTTTGCTTAGTCTAGTTTGCTTATAAATTCTAATTTAAAATCATCTAAAGCACTCTTATCCCAGCGACCACCTTTTTCTTTAGTGTATATAATTTTCGTAAATACACTTTTTAATAAGTCATTTTTTTGCTTAGGGCTTGATAATTTATAATAAATAGAGTCAATTTTTTCAGCTTGAGGAATAAGCTGATTTTTCAATTCTGCTTTTTGAGTATTTTTTTTATCCTCGTCTAATAGAGTATTTTTTTTTACATTTAATAAATCAAGTTCATTTTTTAAAGTTTTTTGTCTTTCTAAAAATAACTCTTTGCTGTATAACCCTTGCTCTAATAGACTATATGTATTATTAAGCTGATTGTTAAGTTGTTCTATCTTTTTATCTAATTGTCTAATTAAATTATCGTTATTCACGGGCATTAACACAGTTTTAGATATACTATTATTATTTATTTTATACTGGTTTAACCAAAGTCTTACACCGTCAACAACCTTTGTTTCGACTGTACTTAATTGAGTACCTATATTTTGACAATGAGGGGTAGGGCATATTAAATAATCAGGAACAGTTTTTGACGGTCGTCTTACCATTTTTTTACCGCAAGCAGAACATATAATTAAGCCTGATAAGGGGTTTACAGTTCCTTTACCGGGATTTGACGGATTTAATGACATATAGTATTGAGCTTTTTCAAAAGTGTCTAAGTCAATTAATGGTTGGTGCAGTCCGTCGTAGACATCAAATTCTTTCTGTCTTGGTCTAGATATAGATACAGCACCGTTTATAGTAGATTTTATAGTCTTAGATTTATTCCAATGTATTTTACCAATGTATACATCATTGGTAAGCATATCTCTTATGCTTGCCAATGACCATTTATCAGCAATATGAGGCTTAATACCCATTTCATCAAGTCTATAACATATTTTTCTTGTTCCTATTCTATCTTCTTGCGTATACCATTTGAATATTAATTTAACGATTTCTGCTTCTTTTTCATCTGGTACTAGTGTAAAGCCTTTTTGTCCTTGTAATTTAATCTTTTTATAGCCATAAGGTGGGGCAGAACCTACATATTTACCTTCTTTGCAGGAAGCTAGTCGTCCTGCTATTAAACGGCGATTAATTGTTTTGTATTCTCTTCTGCTCATAAATAAACCGAATTCAAAATATTCCTCGTCAAATTCATTTGCTGGGTTATAAACCTTATTCGGTGTAATGATAAGTGTATTGCTGTACTTAAAGGCTTGGGATACAATGCCTTGGTCTATAGTGTTGCCTCTTGCAAGTCTTTCAACTTCCATAACAAGTACGCCTTCCCAAAGACCGCTTTCAACCTCTGTCAGTAATTCCTGCATTTGTGGCCTAGCGGCTAATGTTTCTCCTGATACAACTTCTTTGAATATTTTTGTTATGTTATAATTTCTGCTTTTTGCTAAATCAAGCAAGGCTCTTTCGTGCCTAAGCAAAACATCTTCTTTAAATTCAAACTCTTTGTCTGCTCTTGATTTTCTTAAATAAATACAATATGACATATTATATCACTCCTTTATTAAAATATGCTTTTTTGCATAAAAATAACACCTTGCGAGGTGTTGAAAAGTGTGATATGATAATCTTGTTAAGGGATATTATATCACGCTTTAGGCAAACACCTAAGATTATAGTATCTTTGCCTCCTGTTGGTAGCAGGGGGCTTTTTATTAATATAATATTTTTAAATCATCTTCGTTTATATATAACTCAGTATATTCGTTATATTTGTTATAGTAGTAGCAACTAATGTTTAACGCCTCAGAATTTAATCCCGAAGCTAATCCAGTTTTAGAAACAGCTAAAACTTTAGTGTTTTCGGGCAGGTTAACAATTTCGTGCGAACTATCACAAGGTAAATAATTTTTATTTGCATTATTGTATTGACAAAGAACGGCTCTGTCTTTTATAGCATCAACAATGTTGTTTTTGCTCTGTGTTTCTATGCAAGGTTTCGTCTTGTGACAAATGACCAAGAAGAATATGACCAATTTCGTGTGCAATAGTAAATCTGACTCTATGTATGGCTTATTTTTTATATATTTTTCGCCTGTGCCATATAATAGCCAATCTTTGCTAATGTCATACTGGGCAGATATTGATAAAATCAAGGGTATATTCAGTGCTTTGTTTCTAGCGTTTTCAATATTATAAATTGCATCGCCAGTTACACCAAATTTAGTTCCAAATTTTTCTTTCTTTATGGAATATTCCGATACTGGCATATTGGTAACATAATTATAGTATAAAAAGATAAAATTGTAAATGTTTAGGAGGTGTTATATGAAAGATGATGTAAAAGCAGCTGATATTAATAAGATTGAAAGATTATCAGCACTTATTGCAAGTTTACCAGAGGGCGAGTTAGAAAATTAAGCTATATTGTAGAGGGCATTAAGCTAGCTATAGCTTAGAAATATAGTAATTATACAAGCAGAGTATTTTATAAAATAAAAATATGGAGGTGATTATATGATAAAAACAGCTAAAAGTGGTAATACAACATTAGTTTTCAACACAAACGATGTTACATCAGAAGGCAAAAGGCAAGCATTAGAGAGGTTAACAGAGATTAAAACTCAGTGTGATATAGAAAAAATGATGAAAAATAATACTACAGCTTAGTAGGTATATGAGGAGTATCATTATTTGATAATGATGAAAAAAGATACTGAACTATAGTCAATAAAGTAGACAGTAAAAAAAGAAAAAAATAACCTACCGGGGTCAAGCGTCCGTACGCTTGCCAGAGTTTGGGACAGGTAGCCCCAAGGGTTTTATTAAATTTAATTATTTCTTTAAACTATCAAATATAGTTTTTCCTTTTGATTTGGTGAAAGCATACCGTTAGCAGAATGAGGTCTTTTGGAATTGTAAAAATCATCAATATACTCAAAAAGAGAAAGCTCAAGCTGTGCTTTTGTATAAAAAGTTTGTCTGTTGAGCTCCTCAGGCTTTAAAAATTTGAAAAAATATTCTGAAACAGCATTGTCATAAGGGTAATCCTTATCTGAGAAAGATTGTATAATATTGCAACTACCCAAGAGCTTTCTGAATGTTTTTGCAGTATACACTAAGTAAGTACAAACTTCATATGAAATGGCTTATTTATTAGTTTTTTTATAATTATTTTTTTAATGGGTCTTTAATTTTTGCTTAATAATTCTATAATTTTAGTTTAATAATTAGACTAAAATATGAAATTATAAAAACATTATAACACAATTTTTTCATTTTGCATATACTTTAATATATATATTTAGGGGATTTTTATGAGAATATTTTTAGATGCAGGTCACGGAGGAACTAATCCTGGAGCAATAGGCATAAATGGTTTAAAGGAATCAGAAGTAACTCTTGATGTAGCTTTAAGATGTGGCAGAATTTTACAATCTCAAGGTTATACTGTTAATTATTCAAGAACATCTGAAGTAAATGTTTCCTTAGCTGAAAGGGCAAGACTTGCCAATCAATGGGGTGCTGATTATTTTGTAAGTATTCATTGTAATTCTAACACAAATCCTATTTACAAGGGAACAGAAAGTTTTTTCTATAGAAGTGGCAGTGTAGCAGAAGATTTTGCTTTAGTTGTTAATACGGCTTTGGTTGATGCTATAAATACTAAGGATTTAGGTGTGTTTTCAGCCAATTTTGCTGTTTTAAGATTGACTAGAATGCCGGCTATATTGGTGGAATTAGCTTTTTTAAGTAATCCTGAGGAGGCAGAACTTTTATCTCAAAGTGCATTTAGACAAAAATGTGCTGATGGTATTGCCAGAGGTATTGTAGATTTTACCAGTTAAATAATTTATATTTTATAGTCAATTATATAAAAGAACTTTAAATGTCATTAGGTTAAGTTTTAGCTTAATGGCATTAATTATTTTATTAAATATTTTTTATTTGACAAAGAATATAAATCAACTTAAAATATAGTTGATTGGAGATGATAAAATGAAAAATACAGTTTTATTTGATTTAGACGGAACTCTTGTAAACTCTCTTGAAGATTTAAAAGATGCTACTAATTACACAATGAACAAATTAGGCTTGGAACAAAGAAGTCTTGATGAAGTTAGGACTTTTGTTGGCAATGGTGTAGATATGCTTATTAAAAGAGCTGGAGGTAATGCCCAATACGATTTTAATGAGGCTAGTGCATATTTTAGAGAATATTATAATGAAAATTTGTGCAACAAAACTAAGCCTTATAATGGCATAGTTAATGTAATAAATGTACTTAAAAGCAAAGGCTTTAAACTTGGTGTTGTTACAAACAAGCCTCAGTTTGCTGCTGAAAAAATTGTTAATTATTACTTTAATGAAAGCTTTGATGTGATAATAGGTGCAGATTTGTCAAAAAGGAGAAAAAAACCTTATAATGACCCAGTAGACGCAGCCCTTAGTGTAATTAATGTAAATAAAAATGATGCAATATTTGTTGGTGATTCTGAAGTTGATATTGAAACAGCTAAAAATATGGATATGTCATTTATTGGAGTTGCCTGGGGCTTTAGAAATGAAATAATTTTTGCCAATGAAAAGTATTTTGTTAGAAATTCACAACAGCTATTAAATTTGTGTTGCAATTTTTTGTAATTTTGATATAATAGAACTAAGAAGAAAGGGAATAAAGTTTACTTTGTTTCATAAGTGATTGAATTGCCTATTAGGCAGATATAATCAAATAAACAATAAAGCAGAGGTGCTATAGTAATGGATAATTTAAAGGTTGTTATACTTGCGGCAGGACAGGGTACAAGAATGAAGTCTGATGTACCTAAGGTACTTCACAGAGTTCTTGATAAGACTATGGTTGGTTATGTTATTGAGGCTTCTCAAGAGGCTGGTGCTAAGGATATTTGCGTTGTAGTTGGTCATCAGTCTGCTATGGTTAAAAATACTATTAAGGATATGTATGACAATATTCAGTTTGCTGTTCAAAAGGAGCAGTTAGGTACTGGTCACGCTGTAATGCAGGCAGGAGATTTTATTAAAGATGGTAATATTTTAGTTCTTTGTGGTGATACTCCTCTTATTACTGCTGAAACTATTGGTAAACTTTGTGATTTACACCAAAGCCAAAATAATAGTGTAACAGTTGTGTCTATGGTTGTGGATAATCCAACTGGCTATGGTAGAATTATTAGAGATAATGACAGTTTTGCTAAGATTGTTGAACAGAAAGATACTAATGAAGAAGAAGCTAAGGTCAAGGAAGTAAATACTGGTGTGTATATCTTTAAGGCTGATGCTTTAAATAAGGCGTTTGAAAAACTCGGTAATAACAATTCTCAAGGTGAATATTATCTTACAGATACTCTTGAAATTATTAAAAATGAAGGTGGCAATGTAGGTATAATGGTAGCTGATGATGATAAAGAATTTATGGGTGTAAATTCTAAGCTTCATTTATCACAGGCTATTGCTGCTATGAAAGAAAGAATTAATACTCAGCTTATGATTGACGGTGTTACTATTACTGATCCTTCAAGCACTTACATTGGCAAAGATGTTAAGATTGCTCCAGATACAATTATTTATCCAGGCTGTATGCTTGAGGGTAAAACTGTTATTGGTAAGAGTTGTATTATTGGACCTAATACAAGAATTTCCTCATCAACTGTTGATGATTGTGTAACTATTCAGATGAGTGTTCTTTTAGATGCTAAGGTTAAGAGCTTTACTACTGTTGGTCCTTTTGCTTATTTAAGACCTAATAGCTGTATTGGTGAACATTGTCGTATTGGTGATTTTGTTGAAATTAAAAATTCTAACATTGATGATGGTACTAAGGTTAGCCACCTTACTTATGTTGGTGATTCTGATGTTGGTAAGTGTGTAAACTTTGGTTGTGGTACTGTTACTGTTAATTATGACGGTAAAAATAAGTATAGATGTAAAATTGGTGATGAGGTATTTATTGGTTGCAACACTAACCTTATTGCACCAGTTGAGGTTGAAAACAGAGCTTATACTGCTGCTGGTTCAACTATTACTAAGAAAGTCCCTTCTGATAGCCTTGCTATTGCCAGAGCAAGACAGGAAAATAAAGAGGGTTGGAGAAAAAAGGTTAATAAGTAAATAAAATATAGTAAGACCGGCGAAAGTCGGTCTTTTTTTGTAGAATAGTTGTAAAAAAGAATATTTTGTGTTATTATTATATTAATTAAAATAGGAGGATTATGTTATGGAATGGACAGAAGTTAAGATATATACAACAACTATGGGTATTGAGCCTGTTACAGCAACTCTTATGGATTGTGGTATTAATGGTATTCAAGTAGAAGATGATAACGAAATGAAGGAATATCTTACAACTAGCTCGACTTATTGGGATTATGTTGATGAGGAGCTTTTAAACAAGCCTATTGGTGAAACTAAGGTAACTGTTTATGTAAGTGATAATCCTTATGGTGAAGAAATTTTGATGCATATTAAAGATAATATAAATCATTTAAAGTCTATTGATACAGGTCTTGACTTAGGCCGACTTGCTATTGAAACTACTTCTAATCTTAATGATGAGGAGTGGCTTAATAAGTGGAGAGATTTTTATAAGCCATTTGCCATTGGTAATAGAATTTTTATTAAACCAGTGTGGGAGAATTGCGAAATTCCAGATAATAGAGTTGTTTTTAATATTAATCCGGGTCATGTTTTTGGTACAGGTCTTCACCAGACAACTCAGCTTTGTATGCTTGAACTTGAAAAGTATATTAATGAAAATTCAGTTGTTGCTGACTTAGGTTGTGGTAGTGGTATTCTTTCTATTATTTCACTTTTACTCGGTGCAAAGTCTGCATTTGCTGTTGATATTGATGCCAATGCTATTAAGACTGCTTATGAAAATGCAGAATTAAGTGGTGTTGATGTTAGCAAGTATTATGTTACAAGTGGTAATGTAATTGATGATAAGAAGTTGCAGAATGAAATTGGTTATGATAAGTATGATGTTGTTGTTGCTAATATTATTGCTGATGTTATTTGTGCTATTAGTCCAGTTGTGCCAGCACAGCTTAAAAAAGGTGGCGTGTTTATATCTTCTGGTATTATAAAGGATAGAATAAATGATGTTTATGATGCTCTTGAAAAGTGTGGCTTAAAGGTTATTAACACTAGTACTAAGGACGAGTGGGTTTGTATTACTTCTGTTAAAGAATAATTAATGTTTAAGGTAGTTAAATAAGTAATAGGTATAGTTAATTATTCTTTATATTTGGATAATATTTTAAATTAATTAATTTTATAAAACACAACTTACAAAGGAGTAACATTATGCCTAAATTTTTTATAAATAATGAAAATATAAATGACCATACAATTACCATAGTTGGTGAAAATGCAAAGCATATAGGAAGTGTACTGAGAGCTAAAATTGGAGATTTAATTATTGTTTGTGACGGTAATGGCAGAGATTATGAATGTGAAATTATAGAAATAAGTAAGAAAGAGGTTATTGCTA